>JAFSVB010000044.1 GCA_017450325.1 Bacilli bacterium
AGGCGATGATCTTCGTGTCTTTGGCCGTCAGGACGCCCGGTTTGCTAAGATACAGGGAGTGGAAATCGGGGCGGAAAGCGGAAAAGATCCGATGAAACGGGGGTTAGCAGCCCGCATGTGCACTTTTTGCCTTTTTAATCAATAAAGAGCCAAGCCCCAATAAAAAATAACCAAAATAGAAAAAAATCCCTGATGTTGTATCAGAGATTATAAGACTACAATGGCCCGCCCGTGCCGACTCGAACGGCAGACCCACAGCTTAGAAGGCTGTTGCTCTATCCAACTGAGCTACGGGCGGAGCAGTAAGTAATATACCCTTTAGGAACGAATTGTTCAATCCTTATGCAGGCGCGCATAAAGGGCTTCCGCGCTATCTTGAGGAATAATCTGGGCGAGCTCCGCGATGGAGGCGCCTAGAAGCGCATCGATGCTCGGATAGGCGGAGACGAGTTTTTCGCGACGTTTATCCCCGATGCCCGCGATGCCATCGAAGACGGAGTTGGTCATCGCCTTGGAACGTTTCTGCTTATGGAAGGTGATCGCATAACGGTGCACTTCGTCTTGCATCCGCATCAGAAGGAAAAACAGCGGGGATTTGCGGTCCAAATCATAGGTTTTCCCATCAGAATCGATGAGTCCTGAGGTTTGGTGATGGTCGTTTTTAAATAGCCCGAATACGGGGATTTCCACCCCTGCTTTCGATAGTCCCTCCTTGGTCGCGTGGACTTGGGCAAGGCCGCCATCGGTCAAGATGAGGTCTGGATAGGATTGTCCCTCTTCTTTGAGCCTAGAATATCTTCTCGCAGTGACGTGGACCATCGAATGGTAGTCGTCCCCCGCCACTTCCTCAGGCAGGTTAAATTTGCGGTACATCTTCTTCGCGGGTTCACCATTGATATAGCAAACCATCGCCCCGACGGGGCTGCTGCCCTGCAAGTGCGAGTTATCGAAGAGCTCAATTCGATAGGGCGTCTTGATGCCAAGGATCTTCCCTAATTCGTCTAGTAGCCCCGCGTTATCGTCCTCAAGCCGCGCCGTCATGAAATGGGCGTCGAGGCCTTGACGCGCGTTTAAGGAGGCGATGGAGATGACGTCGCTAAGGCGTCCTTCCTCCGGGACGATGACTTCCGTCCCCTCGTAGATGGCCTCGAACTCCTCTTTTAGCCCCGCGATGCGGCCCACCACCACGCGCGGAAGCTCGTGGTTTTGGTAATATTGGAGAATCAGCTCGATCGATTGTTCCTCGGGCGATGAGAAAGAAGGAACCACGTGCGTCGTTTTCCCTAATAGCATCCCCCTACGGTAGGTCAAAATGGCGAGGCAAAGATAGCCATCGCGCGTAGAGAAGGCGAACACGTCGCCATCTTTGATGGAAGAACCGATTTCGACCGATTGGCGGTCGACGATATGGTCAAGGGCATCGAGGCTACGCTTGTATTCGGCCGCCGTCTCGAAGTCGAGGCGCGTGGCGGCATCGGCCATTTTCTTCTTGAGGCTTGCGATGGCGTCGCTGGTGTCGCCATTAAGGAATTTCTTGATGTCGCCATAAAGCTTGTCCGTCACCTCTTTCTCTAGCGGTTTGATGCAGGGGGCGAGGCATTGGCCAAGCGAATAATAGAGGCATGGCTTCTTCGGGATGTTGCGGCATTTCCTGGTCGGGTAGATCTTGTTGAGCAAGTTGACGGTCTCCGTCGCCGAAAAGGACGATGGGAAGGGACCAAAATAATAATAATGCGGGTCCTTGGTGTTGCGGGCGATCTTGAGCATCGGGTCATCGTGCCGCTTTAAGGCGATATAGGGATAATGGCTATCGTCCATCAGCATGATGTTGTAACGCGGATAGTGGGTCTGGATGAGGTTCATCTCGAGGATGAAGGCTTCCTTATCCGAATGGACGATGATGAAATCGAAATGGTCCACGTGGGAGACCATCGCGGCCACCTTGCCGCTTTGAGGGCGAAGGAAATACTGGCTCACCCGTTTCTTGAGGTTCTTCGCCTTGCCGATATAGATGATGCGGTCGTCCTCGTCCTTCATCTGATAGACGCCCGGCTTATCGGGCAATAAGGCGATGAGCCGACGCAGTTTTTCGCTTAGTGTCCCGCTCATTTTAGGTAAACCACCGTCGCTCCGCCCCCGCCTTCGAATTCGCCGCCGAGCTCATATTTCTCGACGAAGGAGGCATGGGACTTGCAGTATTCGTGGGTCGCGCGGCGAAGCGCGCCCGAGCCTAGGCCATGGATGATGCGGACGCGCTTAAAGCCCTTGAGGCGGCAACGGTCGAGGTAGCGGTCCACCGCCACCATCGCCTCGTCCACGCGCATGCCGATGATATTGCATTCCAGGGATAGGCTTTGGGTCGGAAGCGCATCGACATTAGTGACGGCGACTTTCTTCTTCTCTTCTTTGGGGGCGTCGATGCGGACGACCGACTTCGCGGAGGTGCGGAAGGTCTTGCCATCGCGGTCCACCACCTCGATCTTATCGCCCGATTTCTTCGTGATGCGGCCCGAGATCTCATAATCGGGGATCTCCACATAGTCGCCGACTTCGACGTTGCCATCGAAGCGCTTCTCCACTTTCTCCTCGACGAGGTTATCAAGCGACTTCTTCGCCTGGATGGCCTCGTGGAGGCGGACGTCGGGGTTACGCAATATCTTGATGGCCTCGTCGACTTCTTCCTGAGCCTTGGCGAGGATTTCGTCCTTGGCCTTCTTCATCTCGGCTTCGAAGTTCTTCTGCTTGCGTTCTAGCTCATGCTTCAGTCGGCTAAGCTCCCCTTCTTTTTGACGGAGGTCCCTCCTAAGTTCGTCGAGCTCCTTATCTTTTTCCTCCGCTTGGCGAGTGAGTTCGCCTAGGTGGCGGAGGGAGGCGCTGACGGAATGGTCCTGTCCATCGGAACTTAAATATTCCTTCGCATGTTCGAGGACGGATTCTTGTAAACCGAGTCTTCGCGCCACTTCAAGACCATAGGATTCGCCCGGTAAGCCCACGCGGAGGAGATACGTCGGGGATAACGTTTCCTCGTCGAAGAGCAATGAGGCGTTTTCGACGTCGGAAGAAGAAAGGGCCTTGGCCTTCAAGGCCTCGAAGTGCGAGGAGATAAGCGCGTAGCAGCCGCGGTCCCTTAATTCGTCAAGGATCGCCATGGCCAAGGCTTCCCCTTCTTTCGGGGAGGTGCCGGTTCCGACTTCGTCCAACAGGATCAAGTCCCCTTTCTTCGCAACCTCGAGGATATCCTTGATGTTGCGGACGTGACCGGAGAAGGTCGAGAGGTTATCGAAAATGGACTGCGAGTCGCCGATATCGAGCAAAACATGGCCGAAATTCGGCATTTCCGCCCCTAAGGCACAAGGAAGTGGCAAGGCCATCTGGAACATCATCGCCAGGATCCCTAAGGTCTTCAAAGCGACGGTCTTGCCGCCGGCATTTGGCCCTGAGAGGACGAGGATGCGGCGCGAAGGGGATAAGGCGAAGTCGTTCGCGACGACTTTGGACTTATCGATTAAGGGGTGGCGCGCCTTGCCGATGAAAAGTCCGCCATCTTCGCTTAACGAAGCGAGATGGGCATCGTTTTCCTGCGCGTAAAGCACTTTGGCTTGCAGGAAGTCGAGGATGCCGATCGTCCCGTTGACGCGGAGGAACTCGGAGGCGTTATTGCCCAAAATACGGGAGAGGGTAGATAAAATCCGGCGGATTTCCTCGCGCTCATCCGCTTCTAAAAGGGCGATGTCATTATGAAGTTGGACGAGGAATTCCGGCTCGATGAAGGTCGTGCCACCCGAAGAGGATACGTCTTGGATGAGGCCTTTGACCGAATGCTTATGGCTATTGGCGACGGGCAAGACGTAGTGGCCGTTACGCATCGTCCAGGAATTGCCCGACAAATAAGGTCGATGGGCCTCGAGGATCGCGCCAAGCTTCGCGGTAAGGTCCTTCTTCTTGCGGGCTAAGGTCGAGCGGATGCGCTTCAGTTCGGGGGAGGCGTTATCGCGAATCGTTAGGTCGGGATTTAGGACGCGCAATATCCCCTGCCGAAGCGGCTCGATATCCGGAAGCCCCATGACCGAGGCGCTTAAGTCGTTTTGAACCGTGAGGTGGGCGAGGTGGCGCTTGACGTCGTGGAGGGTG
>JAFSVB010000045.1 GCA_017450325.1 Bacilli bacterium
GAAGAGGATACGTCTTGGATGAGGCCTTTGACCGAATGCTTATGACTATTGGCGACGGGCAAGACGTAGTGGCCGTTGCGCATCGTCCAGGAATTGCCCGACAAATAAGGCCGATGGGCCTCGAGGATCGCGCCAAGCTTCGCGGTAAGGTCCTTCTTCTTGCGGGCTAAGGTCGAGCGGATGCGCTTCAGTTCGGGGGAGGCGGTATCGCGAATCGTTAGGTCGGGATTTAGGACGCGCAATATCCCCTGCCGAAGCGGCTCGATATCCGGAAGTCCTAGGACCGAGGCGCTTAAGTCGTTTTGAACCGTGAGGTGGGCGAGGTGGCGCTTGACGTCGTGGAGGGTGCTCAGGTCGCTAAGGACGCGCGAAAAATCCTCCTCGTTTAAGGTGCCGCCTTTTTTGGCGACGTCGACCCTCGAGGATAGGTCCACCGATTCGCCAAGAGGGAAGGCGCCGCTCGAATCGATGAGCTCCATCGCCTGAGAAAGCTGTCTGGACTCGTGAACGCGCGAAGTTTCCTCCAAGGGGCGGAGGGAGAGGACCGCCTCTTTGCCTTGGGCGGTCTTGGTATATCCCGCGATCTGCTGCAGGACATGGGGAATCTGTAATACATCAAAAGCGCTTTGCATAATCGGCCCTATTATATAGGAATATTGGCGAGCGCGTGAGAATTGCGCGTTCCCTCGTGGAATCTATCCCTTTTGGGTGCTACACTTCCCTCATGGCTAGCCCAACCGTCATCACATTGTCTTTGCCTAAGGACATCATCGAGAAGATGAAGTCCTTTTACGAGGAGGACCGCATCGAGCCAAATAGCCCCTACATCCAGTTCGCCGCGAAAACCGAGGACGTCGCCATCACCGCCTACACCAAGGAAAAGCAAGGCCTCTATAAAGTCGTCTTTCAAGGGGAAGGCGCCCTCCATGAATCTTTGATATGGGGCACGCCCGAGACGAAAGAAGAGCCGAAGGCCAAACCCGAGCCGATAAAGAAAGCAAAGCCGAACCTTACCTCCGACCAAATCGGTTCCGACGAGGTCGGCACGGGCGATTTCTTCGGCCCCGTCATCGTCGTCGCCTCCTATGTAAGGACGCAGGACATGCCGCTTCTTCAAGAGCTTGGCGTCACCGATTCGAAGCTATTAAGCGACGACCATATCCGCGAAATCGGGCCAAAGCTCATCCACGCCCTCGACTATTCCTCCCTGCGCGTCCCAAACGAGAAATATAACGAAGCCCATGAAAAAGGCCTCAACATGAACGCGGTCAAGGCCAAGCTCCATAACCGCGCGCTTCTAAACCTCCGCGCCCGTCATGCGGGCGTCCCTATCTATCAGGACCAGTTCGCCGCAGCGCCCCTATATTTCTCTTACCTTAAGGGCGAGAAGGAAGTCCTTCGCGACATCGTCTTCGCGACCAAGGGCGAATCCAAGTTCCCTAGCGTCGCCGCCGCAAGCGTCATCGCCCGTTACCATTTCTTACGCTGCATGGATGAACTAGGCGAGCGATATGGCTGCCTCTTCCCCCTTGGGGCAGGCGAAGCCGTCGATGAATTCGCGAAGAAGTTCGTCGAGAAATATGGCAAAGATGAGCTCGTAAAAGTCGCGAA
>JAFSVB010000046.1 GCA_017450325.1 Bacilli bacterium
TACGCGATGTATCTGAAAAGATGGGAAGTTGATGAGAAATTAATTCCCAATACACTCCTCGAATTATTTATGGTTTAAATGATAATGTGCAAGTTCAAATATAAAGCCTAGACTCGAGTAGAGCGCAACACTCTATTGGTGCCTAGGCTTTTGGGTTTGTAAATGGCTCTGTAACTTCTGATGGGGATGGACGGGGACGGCCAAATCACAACCGGCCAAAACTGTAGCCTCAACGGGGTTGGGCCAACGGGCATCCTAATGTGGACCACTAGGGACAACTTAAAACCGCCTGCTATGCGGGCGAGACTTGAATAAGCGGCGGCGTTGATGTTAGGGATTAGATAAAAATAACCAATTGGGGATGCGGACGAAAAAAGTTGGACTTCCAGACCATGCGAAAGCTAGAATGGAGGCCACAAGAAAATGCACGATTTGAAAACGATCCTGAAGACCCTCGCCGGCGAGCGGGTACGTTCTCGCACGTGAGCTCATGTGTACATATGAGACTATACAAGAACAATTATTCACTTCGTTCAAATTGTCCTTGACTCGGGAAACACATTATTTTGATATCCGTTGAATTTGATAGGCCACCAAAGACGGTGCGAATAGGAGATCATTAAAAATAATTTTGAAAATTAGATAATATCGATATAAAATCTCGATGTGAAAGTTTTGTGAAAGGAGAAAAATAATGAGTATGTCCCATAAGTTTTCGTCCAAGAAAGCCGCCATCGAAAGCGAATTGCCGTCATTTGAAATAGCCTTTGAGAAAGACCCCGAGTATCAAGACGCCCTTGCCAAGGACCGAGAAGAGCAATCCGGCCAGCATCCGCATAGCGTCAAAACCTGTTACGTCGATTCCTATTTCGAGGAGATTGCCGTCCATCTGGGAGACCTGAAAAACGAAGAATCGGAAGCGGAGATTGTGTTGGGGAAGAAGATGGAGCCGCCGCATGTCGGAGCGGTCGTGGTTTTCGACGGGGTCGCCTATTGCGCCAAACGCAGCGCGTTCAAGCATGGGGACCACGCGGAGCATTCCGTCCTGGATACGATGCTCGGGGACGCCGACCTCCGGGAGAAGGGCGCCGTCCTTTACGGCACCTTGGAGCCGTGCACGAAGCAGAGCAGGAGCAAATGGACGACGTCCTGCACGGAGCTCATCATCGCCAGGGGAATCAGGAAGGTCTTCGTCGGAAGCCTCGACAACAACCCCCTCGTCGAAGGCCAGGGCATAGGACGGCTTTTGCAAGAGGGGGTGGAGGTTCATTTCTTCAAACCGGGCTTCGCGAACCGGTGCCGCCATCAAAACGATTCCTTTAGGGCGCAGTTCTCCAATGGGCTTGCGAAGGAAATCAAGGCAGTCGGGGCATTTCTGCGGAACCGGCTTGACTGGCCGTCCGTTTCCTTCTATTGCCGAAGGAGATCCGATGCGAAAGCGAAGTGGCTTGAAGCCGGAGCAGAGGATCTCGGCAGCGATGCCCTGCGGAGGTTCTATGCCGAGATGATCGAGACAGGTCATCTCTCAAGCGACGGGAAAACCTGCGAATTGAGCGACGACTTCTCGCTTTGCTTCCTGAAGGACCCCTCGGAGTTCGTCAGCTGCTACGAGGTGGATTTCCTGCGTCCGGTCGATGCCAAATCGCCCGGAAACGATCCGACGGAGAGGATCGGTGCCAGCATCATAAGGCTCATGGCCTCTGATGGGTCCGATTCGCTTCTGGCGTCCTTGGCCCTCAAAGTGGCTGGCCGTGTCCCGGATAGCGACCTAAAAACCTTTGTCGAGAACGTGTTGACGGAAAGATGCCGATTGCCCAAGAAAATGGACCCGTTCAAGGAAGCCGCGTTCAACGCCTTGGTGCACCATGCCTACCGCTCGGGCTCGCCCATCGTTTTCCTGATCAAAGGGGACGGCATCGCGGTGAGCAACTGTGCGGCTAGGCTGTCGAAAGAGGATGCCCTCACGCTTGAAAACGAAGGGTGGCCAAGCTTGCCGGCAAACCCGAGGCTGATGCAACTGCTCGTGAACTGCGGGCTCGTCCAAAGGAGCGGGAGGGGGCTTCCGTCGATAAGGGAGGTCGCCTCCATCTCCGTCAAGGGCTACCAAGGCTGGAGTGTCGTCCAAGCGGCGTTTCCCAAGGAGACAAAATGATGCTGGCGTTTTTGGGAGAGGACATAGACTCCGAAGCCATCTCCCTGGCGTTCCCGGATTTGGACGAGCCTGACCTCCTTCGGCTTTTGGAGCGACTCAACTATTTGCACGGCGGCTCCTTGACCGAGAAGGGTTCGTTCCTGCTTAAGAAAAGGTGGCAAAGGCCGTACGCCTACGAGCTTCGCGGCGGCTTCCCGGATTACTATTATTTGGAAAAGCCTTTTTCCTCTCCTTTGGGATGCGTCTTGTCCATGAAGGAGCTATCGAGGAAAGCCGGGCTATTCGAGGACAGGTCGACCCTGACCTCCGAGATAAGGCCTAACGTCTCGGAGGGCACCCTGAAGATGGCTGTTTCCTTTTTCCTGATCCACCTGAACCCGGATAAGGGCTCCATCGCGTATCGGGTTATGGACGATGGCATTCTCTTCGAGTTCCCGACGAGGACGGTGCCCGCCGACCTAAGGACGGTGCCCGCCGACCTTTTCAGGATGGGGGTTCTGGAGGAAAATCCTTATCCGCATTGGAAACGTTGCGAATCCAACTCCGAAATCAGGAAATTCGTGTCTTATGGGACGTATCGGTGCTTCTTTCCATTCGGCGCCACCCTTATCAACGAAGGCCCTTTCCAGGATAGCTCCTTTGGTGAGATGGAGGGGCGAATCGTCGATTTGCTTAGGAGGAACGGGAAGATCGACAGGAAGACCGTCGTCAAGGAGACGGGCATCAATTCCGGGCTGGCTGGCTATTACCTTTCGAGTCTGCGGAAGAAGGGCGTCATAACGATGGTCGGAAGCCCGAGGGACAAAGGCTCTTTCTACGTTCCCGCCAAGAGAAAGCCTATGTTCTAGCGTTGATTGGGGCGCGCTGTGATTTGGCGACTTTAGATCCGCTTCTCGCAAGGCAACAGATTTCGAAAAGGATTAGATGCGCCAAAAGAAAGGAGTATCAAATGGCAAATACAATCAAGAAAATCGACCTTCACATTCATACGCTGCCAAACGAGTATTTGGATGCCGATTTCGAATTTGATATGGCAACTATGAAGGATTATGTCGCAAAGAATTCCTTTGATGCAGTTGCAATAACGAATCATAACCGATTCAACAAAGACCAGTTTTTGGCCATCTTGACAGAATGCGCTTCCTTGGGTTGTGCCTGTCTTCCGGGAATCGAGATCTCCTTGGAAGGAGGGCATATCCTTGTTATTGGGGACGCAGACGATGAATCCTATGCCGTTCTGCGTTCTCTTAGCGAGAAGGCTGAGGGCGAAGAGCATGACGACCATTATTCTATGTCGGCCGAGACGCTGAATTCGTTGATAGCGGGGAAGAATATTCTGCTCATCCCGCATTATTACGGGAAGACGCCATCGATTCCAAAGAGCGTTGTCGACCGTTTGTCAACTGGCGTTCACGCCGGGGAGGCGGGAAATCAAAAGAAGTTCTTTTTGGCAAAAAGGTCGGATGGGCCGACGCCGGTTTGCTTCAGCGATATCCGCATTAAGAAAGGGACTACGGAACCCGAATTGTTCAATTACGACAAGTTGACCTACGTGAGAATCGCCGGGGACATCACGGTTTCCTCTTTAAAAACAGCACTAGCAGACAAAACCAACGTCGCCGTCGGAAAATCCTTTTTGGACGAAACGTTCGACATCTTGGAAGGCGAAGCGGAGGCGAGCGGCGGGATAAACGTTCTTATCGGCGAGAGATCGTCTGGAAAAACGTACACGCTTGGCCGCATTTACGATTCGCTTGGAGGCGCCGATAACCCAGATGTCCTCTATATAAGGCAATTCGAAATCCAGCGGGAAGTTGGGGACATTCGAAAGAAGCTCCAATCTTTCGCGACTGAGATGGGCAAGGATTACTCAGCGGCCTTTCGGGACGTGCTTGAATACATGGACAGAGTCGGAATCGGGGAAAAGGAAGGCAGGGTTTCTCGGTTTCTGGAAAGCCTCAAAAAGCACGCCGAAAGCAGCAAGGAGGACGAGTATTCCAAGGCCGCTCTCTATTCGTTTTCCCCTGATGAGGTTATCCGCGGCGCATCCAAAACCAACGGTATGCGAAAACACGTTGAGGCGCTGATTGACGCCGAGAGCCCGTTGTCGGAGGTCATCTCAAAATATCTCGACAGGGAAAATCTCATCCTTCTCTTTAAGGAATTGCTATCCATTGAAAAACGCGAAGAAATGGATGAGAGAATCAAATCCATCGCGGAAAGGATTGCAAAAGCCGTCTCGGATTGTCTCACAACGAAATCCGTATCGGTCCCTATCGAAGGAATCAACTTCCCCTCTTTGTTCCAAACCAGATACGTTCGCAAATGCTTTGATAAACTCGTCGCAGGCATAAAAAAGAAAACCATCGCTGACGACGACATTTTCGGAAGGTTCAGGAGGGTGACGACGGTTGGGCCTATTCCCACGAAAAGAGAGATTAAGACGCTTCTCGGAATACCGCAGGGAACCAATGTGGATTATCTATACGCAGAGTCAAAGACAGACGCTTACTTGCGGGTTTCCGCCGAATCGCCGTCTCAGCATGCCACGGGCGAGCTTCGATGGCGCTATTTCCTCAACGTGGACTGTCAGGTCAAGAATAGCCATGGCGCGGACTTATCAGGAGGTCAATCGGCAGAGTATTGCCTTCTCGACAAACTTTGGAACCATAGAAAATACCAGTATGTACTTATCGATGAATTGGAACCATCGTTCGACAACCCGTTTCTCAACGGGCAAATCGTACCCCTTCTCCATGAAATTGCAGAGAGCGCGACGGTGTTCGTTTCAACGCACAATAACAACCTGGGAGTCTCCCTTCGCCCGGACCAATACATGTTCCACCGAGTGGAAGACACGCCCATCGGAACTCAATATCGGGTTTTTTACGGGCCGGCCTCTGGCAAGGCGCTGCATGACGCGAGCGGTGAGGAGTTGCCGCTTTCTGAGGTTTTGATCACAACGATGGAAGCGGGCGAGGCCGCTTATAATGAAAGGAGAAACCGCTATGAAAATCATGAGGATTAACGATAAAAGGGCTTTCTACATAAGGCCGAAAGACTGGAATGAGACATTAAGCGAAGATGAACAATCCTTCGAGCCGATCACGGGAATCACTAAAGACGATCTTCTGGCCATTGTCGATTATTTGATGACAGGGCAAGTCGAAATGGACGAATATAAAGAGGAACTAATTGCGAATCCGGCCGAACGGATTGTCTATAAGCAAATCTACGACGGTCTTATGCAAACGATTGCGAACAAAGATGAAATTATGGCTGATGTCGATTCCCATTTCGCACAAGCAATGAACAAATATGATTAATTGTAGCTCGACCCTTTTATAAAGGCATTTACAACCT
Organism: Bacilli bacterium; assembly: GCA_017450325.1. Lineage (GTDB taxonomy): Bacteria > Bacillota_I > Bacilli_A > RFN20 > CAG-826 > Alloenteromonas. The sequence goes on from JAFSVB010000046.1 coordinate 5,516, forward strand.
AAAGCTATTGGTTCCAAATAATTTTTGATTTAGATTCTTATATAAAGAAAAAGAGCTAGCCTATGCCTTTGAGCGAGAACGGGAAAGCCGAATTTAAGGAATCCTTCGGCCACGAGAACTTCGAGGCCGAGGCCGTCTCCTTTCTCAACAAGGAAGGCGGGACCATTTACATCGACGTCACCAACAAAGGGGCCGGTAAAGGAGTCGTCGACGCAGACAAGACGATGCTCTCGATCTCGGAGTCCCTCTTGGACCGCATTTCGCCCGATTGCTCGGAGCTCACTTCGATCCATAAGGACGAGGTGGACCGAACAGTTTGATATAACGGCTGCCTCCTGGCCGACGTTGGATTAGCCTCTTTGGCAATGCTTCTCTGTATATGGAACTTCTTGTCATCGAAGTAGGACAATTTGAGTCCCATTAGCCTGTCATATCGAAGTCTGTAACAGAAGAGGGGAGCAAACTGGACCTATCGGATTTTTGCCGTCGCTGAGCCGATAGATTTCCGCGTCAATATCCTCATATGGCCAACGGCGGGCTCGTCTTCTTCGGGAATCGGGCGAAGTTTGGAATAACAAAAGTTGCCCCGATCGATTATTTTCTATCTGAAAAAATCAACTTTGTGCAATCAAGTTTCGTTTTGATTGCCCATGGCTCGCACCCCTTAAAAACATCGCAAAGAGAAAAAGAACGGCTTTCGCCGCCCCTGGTAATCTTTTTTTAGAAGAGTCCCAGCACATCTACGAATCTTCTTCGATGCGTCAAAGATCGCTCTTTAATATTTTAACCACTTAAATGATACGCCAGTTGGCGTTGCGTTTCAACGTTTATTTGTTATCAATTAATTGATAACAATTAACCTTGTGTCCGAAAAATAATGAAAAATCACTCATTCTCGAAAGGGACTCCTTGATATCCAGCCTTTTTCGGAAGCGAATAGTTGTAGTATTTAACCCATTCGACAATATAAAGAGTTAACCATACAAGCAAGGGGAGGCACGCCAAAAGAAACACGAACAGGACTTTCGGTGTGGTCATGACCTGCGCGAAGAATTCCCATGGATTCTCCGGTGGACGATAATCTGGGTTTTTGAGAGCGACGAATCCAATCAATCCAAACCCAAGGACCGTAATTAACAACGAAGCCATCGAGAATACAAGCCCGATCCTATTGTAATACTGGCCATTTACGAGGTTTCCTTCCTGCCATAACTGTTTCGTGGTCTCTTCCCTCCCCTTTTCGTATTTGGGGAGCCCAAGGTGGTTGTAGACCGATTTCACGATTACATTCGAGTCCGGCTTTGCACCATAGAACGAGGTGTCGAACACCCCTTCGATTTGAGAAGCGATTCTCGCAAGGAAGTGCAGTTTATAGACGCGCGTGAATTTCGGTTGCCTATGGTTGAACATCCTTGATATGACGGAAGCAAAAAGATGGTTTGCGAGCACCGCCATTCCGCCAAAACAAAACGCGTAGCATGCGTACTTGAAATGCCAGAAGGAATAAACCCTCGCATCATGGGTGTCGGCAGAAAGGAAGGAACTCTCGTCCTTTATTGCGTCGTTGAGCAATCCGATGTTAGTTTCGGGGTTGATCACAGATAGTACCGCGCCCATGTCCTCGACATAGAAATGCTCTGTCGATTTTGAAACGTGGTCAACGATCCGGTCGTGTGGTTCCATTTCCTCCTTATTACGTTGCACGACGCACCATAAATAATAAGGATCATAGGTTTTTCCGTAAGCACACAGCAGGGACACGTAATCAAACAACAGCATGATGTCCTTTTCTTTGGCGTGGTCTGGTGTCGAAATAAACCTCAGATAAGAAACCTTGGCCGTTGGGAACCTATCGCAAAGATCCTTTCCTGTTCTTGGCTTCCCTTTTTCCTTCTTAGACAATATCGTTTTTGATGGGTCGTCAAGTATGGTCTCTTTCTTGGTAAAGCCGAAAAAGGCGTTGGCGTCGAAGAACGAAAAGAATGCCGGAAGGACGACCCTCTCGCTCTCTATTCTTTTTGCTATGCTGTTTCCGACCGATATGATCCTATTCGGGTCGTTCTCCCCGCGGTTCCTAGGGATATCGAGGCTTTCGGCATCGCTTTGAAGCGAGCCGGAATTCACAAAGAGTGAAAGGGAAATAACGCCGTCTTTGGCCACGGTTGCTAGCACGGCGACGTCCTGGCAGCTTCCCAATAATCTCGTTATTCGAAGGAATTGGCGAGTTTTGCTAATGAGTTTGTCGAAATCCCTCAAGGCAGAAAAGGCTTTTTCGTAGATCGGCCCATGATGGAAAAGGCTATCTGACTTAATCTTCTTGATAAACCGATGGAGCTTATCGATTCTGTCGCTTTTTAAAATGGACGAAAAGAATTCACGCCCATCGTCATCCCCTTTCCAGGAAATCGCTTCTTGGATTTCCCCGAGGATCCCGTTCCAGTAGTCCTTCTCTTGCAAATCTGAGATTCTACTCAAAGAATGTTTGATCGCTTTCCGAAGGCGTTTCAATTGGGCGAAAATCAAATAATCGGTTTTCTCTGAACCGTCAGACTCAACGGACTGGAGGGTGTCCATTAAAGCCTTTTGCCTTTTGAGCATCTCGGCTTTCAGTTTTTCGGTATCCATCAAGAAGACAATGATGTCGTTTTGCTTGACGCATGCCCTCAACGCGTCCGAGTCCGATAATCCCGGATTCAACGCTTGGTATTCCCACCATTTTGCGATCTTTTTTGCGGGGGAAACATCGTTTTTGGAAAGGAACTTGACCACAAAATCGTGCGTCATCCAAGACATGCGGTCGGGCTTTTTCTCTTTGCTGAGGGAATCTTTGCCGAGCGATGAAGACATTACGGAACGAGCAACGTCTAAAAAAGAACACGTATATGCAAATGACCTTGTAACAAAGTGGGCGTGTTCGACCTGAATCTTCATGGCTTTCTCCTTGTGGAAATGGCAGAACACAAAATAATGGCAGGCTTTAGACTTTCCCGTTACGCAATAATGAAAGAATTATTGATATGCGCACTGTCATATGGTGCCCCTCAATCGTTCCACATTTTATTGCTACTGTTTTGCCGTTGCGCTTGGTACGTGGCTGCTGTGGCCTTGAGCTTGCTCTGCGTCTTGCGAAAGTGACAAGGGGACTATTAAAAATAGTAACATCTTTTTCGGCATTCGCATACATTATTCCTGAATTGATGGAAGTTTTTTCAAAGCAATCCCTGACGGCTAGTAGAAAACATCAGGCCATGACGTAGCCGTACAAATGAGAATAACATAAGAGCAAGGATTAAAAGGGAGTATAGGACGGTGCTAAAGACGCGCACCATCGATTGAAGGGCAATTGTTGGCCAAACCGTCCCGAAGGACCACTTTGTATTTGTTCTTTCCAAAACCAATTTTGGCCCCGAATTGATAAACGAAAAAGCTGTGCAAACGAATGAGGTGCATACGCTCAAGAGAATAATAAATAGACAAATTCCTAGGTGGAAAGATTTCTTCCCAATTCCAGAAGGAAGGATGTTTTTGCGGCAACCAAACGCGATAGGCGAGGCAAGCGTTTGCCACGTGAGATAAACTATAGGAATTCCGAGAAAGGTCGGCAGCAACGCGATACGATTAGAAACGACGGAACTAACTAGTTGGGGCTCTCCAAAAGAGCCTTTTCCGTTGAGGAGATAATAGCACCCAGGCCAGTTGTTCGAATCCGCAATTCGGTCAAGACCGTCAGCGTCATCCTCGGGCATTCCAACATCACCACGACGATGAACCTCTACGTCCACCCGGACAACAAGAAGAAGCGGTGCATCGAGAGGATGCTCAAGGACATCCTATAAGAAAACGCGGCCGTCACCCTGCCGCGAATTCGTCTTCTTCAAGCAACGGAGGCCGGCGCCTTATATTCCGCCTACCTCCTTTCGTAAATCTTGCGATAATTTTTTGCGAACGTATCCGTATCTCCGCCAGAAAGATCGGTCGTCGTAATCGATCTCGTCCTTCGCCTGCGTGTTGACGATGACGAGGTCATTGATGTAAATCGTGTCGTCAAAAGTTTTGTGCTCGCGTGGAAAATCGATTTTCCCGGACGATACGTACATATCCGACTTTTCTTTGTAGTAGTCGACCCTGAAGAGTATCTCATAGCGCTCGACGTAGCCAAGCGGCTCAAAGTACTCGCAAAGGTAGGTGTTGAGAAGGACGCATTTCTCGAGCAGGTTCGAGATGTCGTCCTTTGTCGGCATGTCGAAATCCTTGGCGACCACGCGCGTTTCACCTTCCCAATAGGTCTGATCAAGGGAGAAAGACACGTTCTCCGACTCAAATAAGCCTTCGATAAAATCGACGAGGGCCGTGCTCGACGCGTTTTTGAGCCTCACCATGACGGATCCGACGAATCGGGGTTTGTTCTGGAGTCCTTTGAGCCTCTTGAAGAAGCCGATTCCGGACTGGGCGTCGTAGTAATCGATCTCTTCTTCGGGCTTCGGGCCTTCCGAGGTCTTGCCCTCGACCGCCCTGATTTCGTAGTGGTTCTGCACTTTGATGATCTCGAAGCGCCTGCCGTTGGCGACGAAGGCCGGGAATCGGTCGGCCTTTTCGTCGTTGGTCAAAATATGGCAGCAGACCAGGTTGTGGTCGGCCGTTGTCCCGCCTTTCGACTGCGGGAGGATGTGATCCACGTTCCATCCGAATTCGCTGTTGCGGTCCCCATAGGCGCCTTTGGCGATGACCCTGCCGCTGAAATCGGTGGCTTTGGTCACTTTGCCGAAGTGCTTCACCCAGAGGCGCATGGCTGTTTCACGGTTGAGTTCCATGACGTTGTTTTGGTTCTTTTCCATAATAGATGCGGAAAAGACGCAATACCTCCTGTTGCTCGGCGATTCGACGAAAACACGTGACCGACAATAGGGGTGACCTATTGCCATGAGCCTCTAAGGGCAATCCTCGTAATGGCGTTGCAGAAGATTAGCCGGTCAAGCTTTCCTTCGAAAGCGTTCAGCTCGTCGGATCGCATGGATATTATAGATGCCGGATTGGGCTTACTCAACTGGATGCAAGGTGAACCATGGAAAACCCGCCGGATGTGAACTCCAGCGGGTTTGCTTTATTCTTCGCCGATGCTGTCGATGAACTTGGCGATCTCGTCCTTCTCGTCGGGGAGGAGGTGCGAATAGGTCTGCAGGACGACCTGTTCGGTGTCGCCGACCCATCTCGCGACGGTTCGGTAGCTCATCCCTTTGGACAAAAGGTAGGAGACGCAGGAGTGGCGGAAGCCGTGTACCTTCATGTGCGGCAGCCCGGCCTTCTCCAGGTATTTGTCGACCCTCCTGCGGACCTCGCTGTGGCCGATGACCTCGGTGTTCTTGCTTTGGCACCTCTTGCCTTTGGGGAAGCACCATTCGGATTCCCTCGGCAGCGATTCGAGGAA
>JAFSVB010000047.1 GCA_017450325.1 Bacilli bacterium
GTCATCACTCCCGAATATTCCCAAAATGGGAATTACTGGATTGGCAGCATCGACGAATGGGGCGATTTCTCTTTCACGTTAACCAACGACCCGCTCCCTGGCCTTAAAGACGCCGAAGGACAGCAGATCTTCCCAATTGTCGCATAGCGTCACATCACGCTTAAAAGCCCAGTGAGTCCTCTGCGATTCGCTGGGCTTTTTTTCAAATTCAATTGGTTTTTGCGGAGAAATCAGCCAATTATGAAGATCAGAGATGTTCTCGAATAAAGGTTTCTATCTGATGAAACGGAATCTTATCGTGATTCGTTCCGCCATCATAAAGATCGCAGTGGGTAGCGTCTTTAACAAGAAGGAATTCCTTGTTGTCCCCGCGAAGCAACTTGAAGGCGTCCTGCCCAAAATAAAGCGAATGCGCTTTTTCGCCATGGACGACGAGAACGGCGCTGCGGATTTCCGATGCATAATGGAACAGTCTCGTATTCATGAGCGAGGTCCCCGCGGTAACGTTCCAGCCGCCGTTGCTATTTAGGGACCGCGGATGGTAGCCACGCGGAGTTTTGTAATAATCGTAATATTGCTTCACGAACCAAGGCATGTCCGTCGGGTCGTCAACGACGCCACCGCCGAGTTTATACGTGCCGTTTCGAAAGTCGATCGTCCTTTGGTTGTTGATTGCCACGCGCGCTTGATATCGGCTCTCTTCCTTATCTTCGGAATCGAAATAGCCGTTTCCGGAAATGCGCGACATATCGTACATCGTGACCGCGACCGTTGTCTTGATGCGCGTATCGATGCAAGCGGTTTGCAAAGCCATGCCGCCCCACCCGCAGATGCCGATGATAGAAATCTTCTCATGGTCGACATTGTCGAGATTTGAAAGGTAGTCGATGGCCGATTGGAAATCCTCGACATTGATGTCGGGCGAGTTCATATAGCGAGGCTCTCCACCGCTTTCACCCGTGAACGATGGGTCGAAAGCGATTGCCAAGAACCCGCGTCTAGCGAACTCTTGCGCATAGAGGCCGCTGGATTGCTCTTTGACGGCCCCAAAGGGACCAGAAATGGCGATGGCCGGAAAACGATCACCGTCTTTTGGCCAGAACATTTCCGCGGCAAGTTCGATGCCAAAATGGTTTCGGAAAGACACCTTCTTGTGCTGGACGCTTTCATCTTTTGGGAACACTTTATCCCAAACGGCATTTAGGTTTAGCATTAGACGCCCCTCCCCATGTTTTCGGCCTTCCTTAAAATCTCGTTATCCCGAATCTCATTAGGCGCATTGAAGCCTCCTGCGAACATCGTCCCCTTTAGGGTCGCCTTCTCGAAGCAATCGAGCCATCCCTGAACGCCGCTGATGGCTTTCTCGGGAACGTATTCCTCGTCTTCGGCCGCTGTCATCAGCAGGTAGACATCGCGGAATCGATAGTCCCTGGAATAGAGCGAATTCGCACGGTCGATCAACGTCTTCATCTGCCCGGACAACTCATAGTAGTAAATCGGCGTCGCCCACACGATAACTTCCGCCGCGCACATTTTGTCCGCGATAGCGTTCGCATCATCGTCTATGACGCATCTTCCGATTTTTTGACACGCCAAGCAGCCCTTGCAAAATGCGACGCATTTGTCCTTGAGGGAGACGAACTCCACGTCGTTTCCCGCTTCGCGCGCTCCTTTTTCAAACGCATGGGCAAGGGCCTCCGAATTGCTGCCCAAGCGAACGCTGGTAGAAATAATCAGAACTTTCTTCATTGTTTTTCTCCTCTCAATTCAAAGATTATCGATTCTTTTCAAGCATATTTCTCAATTCTTCTCGGCTTAGGGAAATGTGACCGAGCCTTGTATAGGACCAACTGCTTTCGTGATAGAAGACCGAAATCTGGTTCCCTTGGTAAAGGACGACGTCGCCTGGAACGACGTTAATCTGTTCATCGTCGCGGACGATGGATTGCCCGATCATGCCGGTCTGTTCGAATCCACCATACTCATGCATCGAAATCGTCAACGTGTTTGCCGCAAGAGCTCTTAACGCCTCCACGGAAGGATTCTTCTCCCAATTCACTGCAACTTCTTGCTGATCGATGAATAATCTCATGCGCGCCTCCTGTTCTTCGATGCTTGTCATAGCTATGGGATGGCTGGTAACGTCTTGGCTTTTTTCTTCCCCGCATCCCGTCACGATCAATAACGAGAAGATCAACAGCCCTAAAAAACGATGCTTCATCCTGGCAATTTATCAAGCTCCAACGTCGCCGTCTTGCATGGCCAGTCTCGGACGGCAGACTCACTGCCCATCTCGATGGCTTTTGTGTAGTAGGCTTTCTTGAAGTCGATCTCCTGCTTGTAGTACTGCAGCTGCTTGATTTGGCTATTGATGTTTCTTTCCTGCTCCTCAATCATCGCGAGCCGCTCTCGCAAAGACGCATCGCCTAAGGCACACAAATCCACATACTCCTTCATCTTCTTAATCGGCATGTTGATGTTCCTAAGGCAGTTCAAGACACGAAGCCACTCGAAATCAGACTCTTCAAAGACGCGGATCCCGTTCACGCGCTTGACGTTTGGAAACAAACCTTCTTTGTCATAATACCGGAGGGTATGGGCGCTGACGCCCATCATCTTGGCAACATCGGAAATGGAATAGCTCATGTGATCTCCCTTCGGATGCATTATAGAAGTTAGAGTTAACTCTAAGTCAAGGGGCAATTTGCCACAAAAAAAAGGACCGATGCTTCGAACATCAATCCTATTTAACTAAGTTGGCTGGTTTACAGTGTTTTGATACAACCGAACACTTCACTGTATCAACCGAACACTCTATTAAACAGGCCTCGTGAATATTTATAAAGGAATAAGAAGGAAAAACCACCACAAACTGAAACGGCCTTTTATAGTTTTTATAACCTTTATCTAGTGAATGGTTGATAAAGGGTAAACGAATGGTTAAACACTACTTCATTTTTCCCTTCTTCTGGCATGAGAGGAGTTGTTAATTCTTTATCAAGGAATAACATTGGGTTATCTGTATCAGTAATA
>JAFSVB010000048.1 GCA_017450325.1 Bacilli bacterium
GGACCGGAGTCTCGAGCGAGGTGAGGAAGACGTTGGAGACCTCAAACGGGGTGGTCGATTCGATGACGACTTTGTCGAGGATGCCATTGCCCGAAAGCTGGGTGAGGTTGACCACGTAGTTGGCATAGCCACCCGTCGCGGTCATGGGGAGGGGGTTCACATTGCCAAGCGCTTCGCTCCACTTGAAGTCCGCGAGAGTCTCGCCGGCGGCATCGATGCCCTTGAGGGTGACGCCACTAGAATCGCCCATCGCGGCGATGACAAGATGGGAGTGTTGGCCTAAGGACGGGGTCGTATAGGATTGTGCTTTATCGAGGAGGACGCCTTTGCGGACGACAAAGCCCGAGGCGCTATCGCCCCACCAAGCGTTGGGAACTGGCTTGACGGCGTCGCGATTGAAATCGTCGAGGACGGTGCGGGTGGTGCCGACGTAGGTGAACACGTCGTCGATCTCGATTTCGCCGCCGACCTCGATGTCGTTGGCGACTAAATGGAAGCCGAGGATCTTGCTGAGGACCTTGGTCTCGGATGGGGTGCCGTCGAGGTTGGCATAGACGGTGTTCTCGTCCTCAATGGTCTGACCGGGGTTGATAAGGAAGTCTTGGAATTCGCCTGTGAGCTCGGGGAGTGCCTCGTTATCGGCGTCCCTCGCTTCGGCGAGCTGGATGGGATAGGTTTGGAAGGCGTCGTCGCCACGAAGCTCGAGGCGGAGGTTCTTTAGCGCGACTTTACCGCGGCTCACGCGCATCCTGAAGCCGATGCCGTTGGCCCCAAAGCCCATGGCTTCGTAGCTACCGGAAGCGACTTTGTAGATCGCGCCATCCGCGGTCTTGGGGAAGTTGCCCAAGCTCGAGTCGACGAGGGCGCGAAGGAAGCCGTTATGACGGGTGCCGGTGGTCTGTCCAGCGAGCGTCTCGCCCGAGAAATCCTCGACGGGGGCGTCGAAGCGGGCATCGAATTCGCGGGTTTCCGCATTCTCGGAGACAGCGGTGTAGTCGCTTAGATGCTCGACGGGCGCAGGGGTTTGAGAAGAGGGCGCGGGCTCAGAGGAAGGCTCTGGGGTTTGAGAAGAGGGCGCGGGCTCAGAGGAAGGCGCCGGGGTTTGAGAAGAGGGCGTCGAAGTCGGCTGCGAGGCGGGGGGAATGCTCGAGACGTCGGATGAGGAAGACGTTGGGCCGCCACAGGCGAGCAGCAACGCCGCCAAAGGCAACACGGCCCAGGCGAAGGTCTTTTTCTTCATGTTTTGCTCCTTTCTTGGTTTATCCGTAAACATGAGGCGAGTTATTTGGTCCCGTAGGCGCTGATCTCGGACAGTTGTCCGCCATAGCCGCCATAGGCGCTATTGGAGGAGATCATCACCTTCAGGTAGCGGGTGGGCACCTCGTCGAGGTCGAGGACGACGCGGTTGCCCTGGAGGGGATCGAAGAGGTAGTCCTTTGCGGGGAGGGCCACCATGAATGGCGTGGAAGAAGCATCATATGCAAGCGGGGAATCCGAGGAGAGAACCTCGATGTTCTGCGTCCTTGCGCTCCAGGTGAGGATGGGCGGGAGGCAGAAGACGATCTTGCTGAGCTTATAGGCGTCGCCGAGGTCGATGACGATGTGGCACGGCAAGGACTTGGATTCGTAATAGGAGGTTCCCGTGGGGTCGCCATCCACCACTTTGCCGACGGGATAGACATCGTTATGCTCGCTCGCGTCCACCACCGCTTTCCCAAAGGTGAGGGAAGGAGGATAGAACTCGATTTCGCCGATTTCGTAACGCTCGGGGGCACTAAGTCCTTCGGTGCGGACGAGGCGTAGCTGGAGGCCACCGAAGTCCTGGGTTGGCAAATTGATGTCGATGAGGTTGCCTGAGGCGGGGCTCATCGCGTAGGACTTGGTGGTCAATAGACGGGTGTAGTTTGGATTCATGGTGCCGTCGGTTTTGTAGCGTCTAGCCCAGACTTGGATCGCATAGGAATAGGAATAGCGGTTCTCGGCGTTGCCCTTGATGCGCAATACGCCGACGTTGAGGACGCCATCGAAGTCGAAGGTGAGGGCGGCGAATTCGTTTTCTTCGTCCTTCCAGGCGCCACAACGATAGAGCGTAGCGGGATCGCCATCGAAGGCGAGTTCGGCGGGATGTCCTTCCTCAAAGAAGGGACCGGTTCCATCGTCGGCGGGCGTCGAGGTCTTCGCGCCGGCGCCATGGGTGGCGCTTGCGGTTCCCTGTGTCTTCCCTTTCACGCCGATGAAGGGCTCCTCGCCGCGATAGAAGGCGAATTCGGGGACGAGCATGCCTTCCTGCGGCACCGCTTCTTCATGGAGGCGTTCCATTGTAGCGGTGGAAAGGTTCAGCTTATAGGGAAGATGAATGTGCGCGCCTTTGGCGGAGGGCAGTTCGCGCACCGAGACGTTTTTGACGTGATCATTGGTAAATAGTTTGAGATCTGCGGCGTTTTTCGCCTGCTTTCCGACAAGATTGATTCCCGAGAAGGTGACGTCGCTAACGTCCGTGCCCTCTTCGTCGCCGAGGATGCGGCATTGGACGGTATCCGCGATTTTCAGGACGTTGACGTCGCTTACTTCGACGCCGCTGATGGATCCGCGCTTGCCACCGGACTTGGTCCATTCCTGGTTATAGGCGATCGTGAAGTCGACGAGGAAGTCATTCTCGCCATCCCCGCGGTCATCCCCGAGCGTCTGGCAATCCTCGACGGTGATGTTCTTATAATGGACGTTGGTGATGACGGCTTGGTCGCAATTATGCATCGAGATGACGGCTTTATGAAAGGCGTGGACGACGGTGATGTCCTCGAAGACGATGTTGTCCATGGTCGGGCCATAGGTCTCATAGCCGACTTCCATGCATTGGGCGAGGTCGTTCCAGACGGTGACGTCGTGGATATGGATGTTCGCGGTCGAGCCGAGGTCGCTGTTCTTGACGACGAGGGAATCGTCCCAGCTGCGGACGAACCCGCCGCTAACCTCTACGTCGGAGCAGCTTTGCAAGGAGATGCCATCGCCATTGCTGCGGGCGGTGATGATCTTGACGTTATGGATCTTCACGTTCTGGCATTTCCAAATATGAAGCGCCCAACCCGCGGGATCGAAGAAGGCGACGTCTTGGATGACGAGGTTCTTCACCTCGCGCATGACGACGGGGATTTTGTATTCATTGCTCGAGGCGCGGCTATAGATGGAACCCGAGACGATGCCACGTCCGAAGATCTTGACGTCCTTGGCCCCTTCGGCGGAGAACTGGCCATAGACATAGCTGCCGCCGGCGAGATAGATCTTCGTGCCATCCTCGATAGGGAAGGCGCCCGCGTCATAGATGCCAGGGCCCACGTAGATGAGCTTAGGGTCGTTCCGATCGGGAAGGTCAGTCTCTAAGGCGTTGGCGAAGATATGGACCGCGGTGGTCGGGTCATCGTTATATTCCAAGACGTAGTTGCCTGGATGGGTGAGCTCAAAGGAAAGCTTATTGCCCATAACGGCGACAGGAATCGAGTAAGCGAGCGGACGAAGGGTCGCCGAGACGATGGGGCTTGCCGGGGCGGCGATTTCCACCTCGACGTTCACTTTGCCCTCGAAGTCGAAAATGGCGGCGGCGGCTTTGGTGGTCGGTGGGACCCAAGAGAAGACGCGGCCATGGTTGACGAGGGTCTCGTAAACGAAGAGCTCCTCCCCCGCTACTTTGACGGAGACGTTCTTGGAGGATTCCATCAACGTCGGCCCCGCATAGGTATGGACGGTGGTCTTGGTGACTTCGTTGGTAGGCTCGATCACCACCTCGGGGTCGACCGAGGCGCTAGGCGTAACCGCGGAAGTCTGAGCGGAATCGCTCGAAAGGGCCGGGGAAGAAGGGTCCACCGGCGAAGAAGAAGGGCCGCCGCAAGAAGCGAGCAAAAGCGCCGCGACGATACCCATAAACCGAAAACAGGAATGGTGCATGTTGGTTCCTTTCGTTTTCCATTATGGCAAAAGAAACCACGTTGGCAACCACTTTTTGTTAATCGGTTAACTAAATGAGTAAGGTAAATACATAGTATTTACTTGAGGTCTTGTTAACCGCTTTACCTACTTCTTGGGACTGGCGGTTGAATTACGCAAAATAAGCCGTGGCTCGATGGGCGGGAAGTTCATCCCCTCCCCGCCATTCATCGCCTCGAGTAAGGCGGTGGCGGCCACTTGACCTTTGAGGGGGATGTTCTGGGCGATCGTCGTTAACGCAGGGTATACGTATGTGCAAGCTTTGAGGTCGTCGAACCCCACTACCGAGAGGTCCTCGGGAATGGAAACGCCAAGTTCCTGGGCACGCCTCATCAAGCCGATCGCGACGATGTCCGAACCGCAGAAGACGGCGGTCTCGTCGCGGCTTGCGAGGAGTTCTTCCGCCGCGAGGTAGCCACCTTCGAAATTCGTGCTCGTCTCGATGAGCCTTGCGGCAGGGAGCATAGCCTCCGCTAGGGCGGCGTTGAGGCCTTCAAGGCGTTTGGAGTCCACCTTGGATGTCGCGAGTTCCCCGCCGACGAAAGCGATGCGCTTATGGCCGAGCTCAATCAAGTGTTTCCCTGCGAGGTAACCCCCTAAGGCATCGTCCACGCGAATCGACAAGGCGTTTAACGCAGGATCATAGAAATCGGTGAGGACGTAGGGCGTTTTGTGGGCGTGGATGATCTTGAAGATCTCGGGGCTATACAAACCGAACAGGACCAGCCCATCGAGGCCACGGGAAATCAGCCAACGCTCAAAGTCGCTCGGGCTTTTGAGATAGCCGATGATCGTATCGTATCCTCCCTTGGAGATCTCACGTTCGAAATTGGCGAGGAATTCGCTGTAAAAGGGGTTATCCGAAAAGACGAGCGATGAAGATTCTAGCGGGAAACAGATTCCAACGAGGCTGCTCTTGCCCTTGGAAAGGGATACCGCGGACTGGTCGATGACATAGCCCATCGCCGCCATGGTCTCAAGGATTTTCTTCTTGGTTTTCTCCGATACTTTGTCCTTGCCATTGATGACATAGCTCACCGCCGCGGCGGATACCCCTACCGTTTGGGCGATGTCGTAAATCGAGGGTTTGTTCCTCTTCGCCTTCTTCATATTTTGATGATAAACCTTGTTAACCGCATTTGTTAACCATGTTCAATTTTCGAACTTTTAATCACATATATTGTGATTCTTTCCCAATTAAGATTTCGTGTTTCCGCATTAGATTCCGTTCGTTGACATGAGGAAAACCCCCAACCAATTCTCAATGATTAAAAGTTTAAAGGAGAAAACGGATGGGGTTTCACTTTGGGATACCAAAGCCGGTTATAAAACGAAAATGAAGGGCTTTTTGCAGGGGAAACAATGATTTAACGTAGAATTTCGCTTTGGAAATACCGCTCCTGAAATTCGATTGTTGATTGTATTTCCTCGTCCGTAAAGTCACGTCCTTGCGGGGCGACGACGAGTTTGCTCTCCACGTCGTCATGACGGACGACGATGGCGATCACCACGCCGAAATAGGACTCCACCGCTTCATCGATTCCAAGAAGATAGGCGTCTTGAAAATCGCCGTCTGGGGCGAGGAAGTCTTCGATATAACCGTAGTTGATAGGATAAATATGGTCGGGATATTTTGGATGATGACTTCCAAGAGGGCGGTCGACGCGGACGAGCACTTCCTTGCCCAGAAGGCTCTTTAGGCTTTGCAAATAGTTCTCTTGATTCATGGTTCGTTACTTGGCCTGGGCGAGAGGGTGCGGAGCATCTCGTCGACGTGGGCTTCCGCCTTCTCGCGGTTACGGGTATGGAAATCATTCTGCGAGCCGGCGTTCTTGCGAATGCTATAGGCGCGAAGGCAGACCATGATAACGAGGATGATAATGACTGCGATCCACATAATTAAGGACATGATAGAGCAAGCGTGGCTCTTCCGCACTCTTTATTTACCGTTTGTCCTCCATCGCTGTTTTCAATAGACCGACGAACAGCGGATGCGGCTTGGTGGGACGGGACTTGAATTCCGGGTGGAACTGAACCCCAACGAAGAAGGGGTTCCCCACTTCCACCGTCTCGACGATATGGCCGTTTGGAGATAGACCGCTGCAGATAAGGCCTGCCTTTGTGAGGGCTTCTCGATAGTCGTTATTGAATTCGTAACGATGACGATGGCGTTCGGATATTTGATCCGTTCCATAGCATTCGCGTATTTTCGTCCCATCGGCAAGCAGACAAAGATAGGCGCCTAGCCGCAAGGTACCGCCTATGGCGATCTCCGCGCTTTGCTCGGGTAAGAAATCGATGACGGGGTATGGGGTGCTTGGGTCGAACTCACGGGAATTGGCCTTTTCCATCCCCGCGGCATTCCGCGCGAACTCGATGACCGCGACCTGCATCCCAAGGCAGATGCCAAGATAGGGAATCCTGTTCTTTCGGCAATAGGAGGCCGCGAGCACCATCCCCTCGATGCCGCGCACCCCGAATCCTCCGGGCACGATCACGGCATCCACATGGGAAAGCTTCTCCGCGACGTTATTCTCCTTAAGCGACTCGGAATCGATCCAATGGAACTCGGCCTTGCACCGCAATGCATAGCCCGCGTGTTTGACGGCCTCAATGACCGAAAGATAGCAATCGTGGAACTTCACGTATTTGCCGACGATGCCGACTTTTAAGGTTCGCGATGGCGACTTGATGGAATCGACGAGGGTCTTCCATTCTTCCATGTTCCCGTCTTTGCGAGGCAACCCCAGTTTCTTGCAAACGATGTCCCCAAGATGCTGTTTTTCCAGGCGAAGCGGGACTTCGTAAAGGACGGGAATCGTGCGGTTTTCGATGACACACTCTTCCTCGATATTACAAAATAAGGCGATTTTTGCGAAGATTTCCTTCTCTAAACGGTGTCCGCTACGCAATATGATGATGTTTGGCTTGATGCCCATGCCCTGCAATTCCTTGACGGAATGCTGGGTCGGTTTGGACTTATGTTCCTTGGAGCATTCGAGATACGGCACGAGGGTCACGTGCACATAAAGGACGTTCTCTAGCCCCACTTCTAAGCCGATTTGGCGGATGGCCTCTAAGAAGGGCTGCGATTCGATGTCCTCGACCGTCCCGCCGACTTCCACGAGCAAAACATCGGGAGCGCTTTTCTTTTCCGCTGCGTAGATGAAGGACTTAATCTCATCGGTCACGTGGGGGATGATTTGGACGGTCTTCCCGTTATAGCCGCCCTGCCGCTCCTTATTGAGGACATTCCAAAGGACTTTCCCGGTCGTGAGGTTGGAGAGGCGGTTCATGTCGACGTCGATGAAACGTTCATAATGCCCGAGGTCGAGATCGGTCTCCGCCCCATCCTCCGTAACGAACACTTCGCCATGCTGATACGGGGACATGGTGCCTGGGTCGACGTTGATATAGGGATCGAGCTTTTGGGACGCCACGGCAAGGCCTCTCGATTTCAAGATGCGCCCAAGCGATGCCGAAACGATGCCTTTGCCTAAGCCGGATACGACGCCGCCCGTGATGAAGATGAACTTACACATAAGAGCCTCCAAAAAAGAAAACACACTGCGTCTCGCCACCGATGGGGCTTTCAAATCCTCGCGCCAAATTCATGGATTCGCGCGATGCCATCGGTGGTTTTCGTCGGTGCGCACTTACAAAAACCGATAATAATCCTAGTCTATAGCGTCCCCTTGTCAAGGGGCGAAATATACCTTTTTTCGCGTTAAAAACCTCCCGCGCCCTATATGACGGGGAGGTGACGCAGGAGCCCGTTTAAAGGCCCCATTGTTCGTTATAGAATCTCGAGCGAACCAAGCGTCAGTAGTTTCTGACTCTTGCGGTCGAAGAGCATGATGTGGTGTCCGGAGAACCCGAGGTCGACCTTGGTGCCGATCGGATAGTCGATCGCGCCGAAGACGTCGCCCGTGAGCAGGAAGTTGCCCACTTCGAGGCGGATGGTCGTCTCTTTGCCGGTAGGCATGGCCGAGTAGACCTGAGCGTGGAGCTTGCCGCCTTCGTTAATGGTGATGTACTCCGAGCGGATGCCAAGGACGAAGTCATCGTCTTCGATCACGGGATTATCCACGACGTCGACGGGTTGCTGGATGAGCGGGATCTTGTATGGGAACGGCCCATCCTTATTGGATTTATCGGCCGTCGGCACGCGGGCGGTCGCGGCGAGTTCGGCGCGCTTTTTGGCGAGGTCGAACGTCGCTTCCCGCGGCGTGAATACCGCTTTATGACCACCGAGCATTTCAAACTCGAACTGGCCTTTTTCGTTGACTTTGCCCTTCACTTCCACGAGGTTGACCGAGGGGGTGCCGATGAAGTCGGCGGTGAAGAGGTTGGCGGGGCGATGGTAGATCTCTAGCGGCGGGTCGTATTGCTGCAAGACGGCATTGTCCATCAAGCAGACCTTGGTCGCAAGCGTCATGGCCTCGAGTTGGTCGTGGGTGACGTAGACAAAGGTCGCCCCCGTCTCCATATGGAGCCTCTTGAGCTCGGAGCGCATCTCAAGGCGCAGTTTCGCGTCGAGGTTGCTAAGCGGCTCGTCCATGAAGAGGACTTTCGGTCCCGGGGCGAGGGTACGGGCGATGGCGACGCGCTGCTGCTGACCACCCGAGAGCTCGGCGGGATAGCGGTCCATGAACTGGCCGATTTTCAAAGTACGCGCGGAGGCGCGAAGCTTGAGGTCGATCTCCTCAGGAGAGAGTTTGCGCATCTTGATGAGGGGTTTGCCATCATGGCCAAGGATGCGGAATTTCTCGTCGAGGCGGATGCCTTTGGCGTCGTATTTGGCGCGGATGGCATCCATCTCCGTCGTGGCTTTTTTGGTCTCGGCATCGGCGATTTGAACGCGGTCGGCACCTTCTTTATGGAGCCCGAGCTTGAAGATTTTCTTCGCGGTTGGATAGGAGACCTCGAAGAAGTCGGTGATCTTCAAGACGGCGGAATCCATCTTGATGTTGCCGTCTTTGTCCTTGGAGTCGTTGATGAGCGAGACGACTTTGTCGGGCTTGCTCAGGATGCGGATGTAATCGTTTAGCCGCACGAGCGACCATTCGTACATCTCCATCTCTTCCTTGACGTTCTTAAGACCGAAGACGATGTTTTGATAGACCGTCATGTTCGGCCAGAGGGCGTAGTTTTGGAACAAGAAGCCGACATTGCGCTTCGAGGCGGGGACGTTGATACCCGCTTCCGAGTCGAAGACGACGGTGTCGCCGATGGTGATGCGGCCACTGGTGGGCGTCTCTAAGCCCGCGATCATGCGGAGCGTCGTCGTCTTGCCGCAACCTGAAGGGCCAAGCAGCGTGACGAAGGCGTTATCGGCGATTTCGAGGTTGAGCTCGTCGACGCCATAGTAACTGCCCCACTTCTTATTGACGTGTTCGAGGATGATTTTAGGCATTTTTCTTACCTCCTCCGATGCCGGAATCGATGGAGGCACCGGTTAATAGATTGACGAGTAGGTTCGCGGCGAGCACGAACAGGATGATGATGAGGTTGACCGCCGAGGAGAAGGGCGTGAGGCCCATCTCGTCGTAATAAGCGAGTGACGTGGTCGCGAGCTGGTCGTTATTGGAAACGAGGAACATGAAGAGGTTCAGCTCGCGCATGCCGGTGATGAAGGGCAATAAATAGCCCGAGATGATCGCCGACTTCTGGATGGGGATGACGATGCGGCCCATCCTCTTCCACCAGGGGGCGCCTTGGATGACCGCGGCTTCTTCGATTTCCGGAGAGAGCTGCATCATGGCCGATAAGGACGAGCGCGAGGAGAAAGGAATGTACTTCACCGAACCGCAGATAATCATGAGGACCATCGCCCCGACGAAGCCGCCTAAGCCTACCTGTAAGCCAAAGGCGTAGTAGG
The DNA here is from genome assembly GCA_017450325.1 of Bacilli bacterium. Classification (GTDB taxonomy): domain Bacteria; phylum Bacillota_I; class Bacilli_A; order RFN20; family CAG-826; genus Alloenteromonas. The sequence goes on from JAFSVB010000048.1 coordinate 9,860, forward strand.
CGACCGAGAAGGCCACCGCAGGAATCAGATAAGGGAAGAAGGACATGCCGTTGACGTATGAGGCGAATTTACTCTTGCGTTTGCGGCTGACGGCATAGCCGGCCAAGAAGCCGATGGAACCCGCGATGAGGGCGCAGCTGATGGCGACGATCGCCTGGTTCCTAAACGACGTCCATAGCGCGGCGTTATAGAAGACGCCGTAGTTGCCATACATGCCGACTTCGCCGTTTTCGTGGTAGACCCACCACTTGGTCGTGAAGGAGGAATAGTCCCCAGGATTCTCCACGAATGTCTCCAGCGTGAAGGAGAGGATCGGCAATAGGGACGTGAGCAACGTGGCCACGATCAAGACGATCGCGCACACCCACTTGAATACCTTGCCGAGGTTGATCTTGGTGGCTTGGGCCGATTTGCCCGAGACGGTGATGAATTGCTTTCTCGAATGCATCGTGATTTGGTTCACGATGAGGATGAGGAAGCCGATGACGAGCATGACGATGCCGATGATCGCGGCATAGCCATCGCCCGTAATCGCGCGTAGTTCAATATAGGAGGTGGCGAGGACCGAGAAGTTCTTGCCGCCGATATAGTGGACGACGGGGTAGGAGCCGACCGCGCTAGAAAAGACCAGCAAGATGGTCGACAAGATGGCGGGGATGATCATCGGGATGGTGATGCGGAGGATGATTTTCCACTTGGGTGTGTTGAGGATGGTGGCCGCCTCTTCCAAAGAGGCATCCATGTTCTTGAAGATGCCGCCGATGAGGATGTAGGCGAAGGCGGCGTAGTGCATGCCAAGCACCATCGCGCAGGGGAAGAGCCCGCGGCACCACCACTCCGGCATCGCGATGGCGCCGTTGCTGATGAAGGCGAGCAAGCCATCCGCGCCACCGGTGACCTTCGCGGACCAGAAGAGGTTCTTCCAGACCAAAGCGAGGGTCCATTGGGGCATGATGTACGGGAAGATGAAGACGGTCGAGATCCATTTCTTGCACGGCATGTTCGTGCGGGTGACCAAGAATGCCGCGACGCCGCCGAAAATCAGAGCGAATACGCAGCTTAAGGTCGCTAGAAGCAACGAATTGCCAAGCGGCTCCCAAAGGTACTTTCCGCCATAGGGGCCAGACATCAGGTAATACCAGTTGGCGCCCTGCAGGCCATCCAGACGGAAGCCGAGGGAACTGGCGATCATCTGTTCTTTGCCCGCGTGGATCGTCAAGGAATTCTGGACGACCGACCATAGAGGATAAAGGACCGCGAAGGAGAGGATGAGACCCAGGACGAGAAGAATGGTGTTCTCCGGACGGTTCAGCCACGTCGTCACCGAGGTCAAGGCCTTGGAAAAACGGCCGACGGCGCGAGGAGTCTTAGCAGGAGATTTTGTCATAAGGACCTCCTTGATTACAGGATAAGGCCGCAAGGGTGCACCCCTTACGGCCTGGTTTGCGAACGTTGCGCGGGGCGACTTATTTGAGGGTGTCGAGCCAGGTGCCAACGGTCAATTCGACGGAAGCGCAGTAGGCGCCGTCCTCGACGACGAGGTTGCCCTTGCCTTCGCCGGTGCCAACCCACCAGTCGTAGCCTTTGTCATTCAGGACGGGGAATTCTTCGCCGCCATCCTTGGAGTGGTCTTGGTTGACGCCCGCAGTGGTGTTGGAGCAATAGCCGCCGATGTCCTTGCCCCAAGCGGCGAAGCCGTCGTGGGTGCAGGTCATGAAGTGGATGAACGCGCAGCTGGTCCAGGGATACGGAGAGGTCTTCAGGACCTGGAGATAATGCTTGTACATGTATCCGCCAATGCCCTTATAGCCATCCTGATAGGCGGCCACGGTGACGTTCTTCTTCGAAGAGGTATCGGATTCGGCGATGGAGCGGAGCTTGGAATAGACGATGCAGGCGGAGGAACCAGCAGCGGCCGTGGTGACGAGCTCGTTGCAGATCGGGCCGTCATCGGTACGGGCGGCGTACTGGTTAAGCCAGAGCTTCGCGAAGGCGAGGCCGTACTTGCCGGATTCGGCGTCGAGCTTGAACTCGGTCGCCTTGGAAGCGAGGGAGTTGGCCTCTCTTTCGATGCGCTCGGCCTCGGTGCCGGTAAGCGCCTTAGCGGCGTTCATGAGGATGTCGCTATACTTCTTCTGGCTGAGCATGATGAGCCAGTTGCGGCCGACCGGTTCGGATTGCGGGGTCATGAACATCGGGGTCTCGCCCGTGCGGACAAAGTCCCAGCAGTTCTTGAAGGTCTTGTCGCCAAGGTTGTTGAATTCGAAGATTTTGTTGAGGGATTGCAGGGCAAACGGCTCTTTGTTGGAATCTTCGCCCTTCCACTCCTTCGGGATGTAGTTATAGAAATTGCCGGTGTTGATCTCTTTCGCGGCGATTTGGTTCGCATCCTGGATGAGGGTCATCGAGATGACGTGGTTGGAGGACTTCACATCGGTGTCGATCATCGTGAAGATGGAGTTCTCCTTGGGCTGCGTCCAGTTGATGGTGCAGTTGAAGTTCGGGTCGGCGTACGGGAAGGCTTGCTTGACCTCTTCGGAGGGGTTGCCGTCCTTATCGAGGCCCTTCAAGTAATTGATGAAGTACTCTTTGGCCGTTTTGCCGCGGCTGGAGTTGCCGATGCCGGTGAACTCTTTGCCGTTGATTTCTTCCATGGCTTTCTTGTACAGGTCCTTGGCATCCATGGTCTGTGCCTCTTTGATGACCTTGTAGACGGGATTGTTCTCGTCGATGATGTAGGAAACCTTCGGCGCGATGGCTTCGCCAGCCCCGCCGCAGGCGCTCAACGCGGCACCTAAAAGAGCGGCGCCCGCGATGACAAATAGTTTATGCTTCTCCATAAACTCTCACTTTCTGCGGAGATCAAATGTCTTCCGCTATATTGGGCTTTCCCTTAGGGCCAGCCCTTAAACTCTGGTTGCTAATCTAGTCTGGTAGCGCTTACATTTCAAGGGAAAAGACCAAATAAATTTGCCATTTTTGGACAAAAGTATCGAAAATTGCATCCTTTTTATATTCTTATAAACGGAGTTGGAGAGCTCTGATGGCGGTCTTTGGGCATTTCCGAGAATAAAAGAAGAATCCATTCAACATCTTGCTTCCTGCGCGCATTCGTGAATAATAAACGCGAACAAAAAAGGAGAAACAGAAAATGGAAAAAGCTTCCAAGGTGATGTATAGCATCGCCAACATCTTCAATTGGATCATCGCGGTCCTTGCGGTCTTCCTCATCGTCATGAGCGCCCTTGCGATGGCCAACGTCCTTCCTGCCGACCTCGTCGCTCAGGCGAACCTCGGACGCGTCACGCTCGTCTACGCCATCATCGTGTTCTTGATCGCCTTGCTCGTCATCATCCTCGTCCGCCGGGCGAAGAGCAGCAACTCGAGCAAAGGATGGGACGTCTTCTTCATCGTCGTCGGCGTCCTCGAAGGCAACATCTTCTACATCCTCGGCGGTATCTTCGGCCTCATCGCCATCCGTCGGTAAGCAAGACTTAAAAATGGCGCTTAGGTTTCCCTAGGCGCCTTTTTCTTTGCCCCACCGCTCCTAGACGAATAACGCATTATCGTCGCAAAACCCCGCTATTTTTAAAAAGGTGCGTTTTTGCATAGAAACATCCTTGGAATAATGTTCTTCTAAAAGATGGCAACCCTCCAAGAGAAGCATGCTTTAGAAATGCCACCACTTCGATGGAAAAAAGGCCTCCTTAGGGCTTCGAATCGAATTCGAAGCCATGGATGGCCTTTTGTTTCGATGTCGCTATTTTTGTGGCAATTGCCTCATTACTTGCCTTGGAGGTAGTTGTCGATGACGCTGACCACATGGCTGCGGTCGAGCATCTTCGAGCCCTCAACCGCAAGGTCTGCGGGAACGCCCTTATCGACGTTGACGAGCTTGCCGCCCTCTTCGGTCACGATTTCGGTTAAGCCGGAGGTGGCATAGGACGCGCCGAGCCCGCTGAAGACTTCGCGGACGACGCAAGCCCCACCAGCGCTCCTTTCGCCGACGGTCTTCACCTTGGCGTTATTGGCTTTGGCAAGGGCAGGGAAGGCGTTGGCGCTCGAGAAGGAGAACCGAGAGTCAAGGATCATGATGTTATATCCCTTGTCGATCAAGGGGACGTCCTTCTCGTCGACTTTGCCGTCGAGATTGATGTCCGCCTTATAGGAGGCGCGGCCAACCGCTCCCGAAAGCGGATTCCTGACGATGGTCTTCACCTCGCCAAGTAGCGTGGAGAGCCCA
>JAFSVB010000049.1 GCA_017450325.1 Bacilli bacterium
CGAAGCCTTAATCGCTTTGGAACTCAAGCAACTCTGATGCAAAAACACTCGAAATTCCGCGCAAAAGTGCGGTTTTTTCATTATAGTTCGCTTTCGGAAAGAACTAGGACGTTCACTCTTCCACTTAAGGCGGTGCAGGCATCGAGACCAATTAAGCCCAGATAACGTTCGGACCGGTAGATGGGGCAATCGCGCGTTTCGCGAACGAAATCCGGATTGTTCCGCCCGTCGAGGTTATTGTAGAAATCGCTGGTGTGCCAATGTCCGCACACAAGGGTCTTTCCCTTTTTGATTTCTTCATCGAAGAGCCCATCAAGATATTGTCTCCAAGGACATCCCCAGGTCGCATCTTTCCATTCCTTGGGCGTGGCTTGGGTCCTCCAAGAAGGGAAATAGGACCCGCCGAAGTCCGATTCGTGTACAGGAATAAACGAGTGGACGAATATGTAGCGTTCCGTCTCGTAGTAGTTCACCCATTCGTTGCTATCGAGCCAAGACAGAATTGTCCATAGCCTCTTGTTATCGAAAAGGCGTCCTTCTAGACGTTCACGTTGCCGTTCATATTCCGCGAAGCTCATCGAGTATGCCTTCTTTAAATCTTTCATGTAGTTGGGACAAAGCGTCATCAAGGTCTTATAGGTTCCGTTATGGTGGTCATAGCTAAGAGGAAAGCCTCGATCGACGAGCTCAGCGATGAGAAGTTCGTGGTTACCGCGCACCAAAATGCGTCGATTCTCAGGGAGGCGACGCAGAAAACGATAGACCTCATAGGGCTTGCTGCCACGATCGAAGATGTCGCCTAGGACGATCAAAACATGGTTCGGGTCTTTTTCGGAAAAACCCGCTTCGCGTAAGGCGAGACGCCATTCGTCATAGAAGCCGTGAATGTCGGAACATACGAAATAGGTCTTCTTGGGTGCTTCTTGGGATATGTTTTTCTTGCGGGATATCTTCGCCATATCAACCAACCATGTTTTTCGCGATAAAAAAGTCGATCCGCTTCTTGGTTAGGCCGAGCCGGTCCGATAGGTAAGAATGAACGTCGCCATAGGACTTTTTGATCTGATCGATGGCTGCGCGGAGGTATTCTTTCTTGGCGCGCAAGGCTTCATAGACACCTTGCGCGAGATCTTTCTTCCATAGAAACGTGCGGATGAGAAAACGATAGAGCTTTCCCTTCTTCTCGCTCTGTTTGTCGGAGCGCAGGTAATCCTCAAAGATATCCGCCTCTTGATACCCTAGCGCGAGCAAAAACAAAGCCGAGACGATGCCACATCGGTCCTTGCCGGCCGTGCAATGCCACAAAACCGCCCCTTCGCGCTTGGGGTCGAAAATGATATCGAAGATCTTGCGCAGCGCATCGACGGATTCATCGCTAGCGACAATCGCGGCATATAAATCGGTCATGACCGGCGGTTTTTTGTAAGCCTTAAGTCCCCGTTCATGGGTAATGCCAATCGTCTCTTCCTTTACCAGCGGAATGGAATGGTAATTCACACCACCCCAAAGGACATCCGGCTTCTTGGCGGTCTCTCCATCGGTGCGGAGGTCGATGACGGTCTTAAGGTTTGCCTCTTTTAATTCCTCGATGCCTTTGCGGGTGAATTTACGAATGGGACCGCTGCGGAAAAAGAACCCCTCCTTGAGTTTTCTTCCATCCTCAAGCGAGAGATAGGAGAGGTCGCGAATGTTTCTTTTTTCCGTGTCCTTACGATTCACGCCCCCTATTATCGACGTTTTCATAAAAATGAAAACATCGGATGAACATTGTCGCTTCCGGCTCTGTTCAGTCATGATATGCATGGATTTCCAAGAATCTCCGTAAATCCTCCACTATTTTGCGTTGAATCGTCTTTCTCGACACATCGAGGTATGCGACTTCTAGTAAACGTCGCTAGCCTAGAGGAAGGTGAAAGAAAATCCATGGAGCCACCACCGCTTCATAGAGAAAGCAAAAAGGCCACCGTTTCCGATGACCCTTATTTGTTTAGGTGGTGGCCCAAGCCGGACTTGAACCGGCGACACACGGATTTTCAGTCCGTTGCTACTACCAACTGAGCTACCGGGCCACAATGCGCTTGGCGGACCATACGAGATTCGAACTCGTGATCTCTTCCGTGACAGGGAAGCATGTTAGGCCGCTACACCAATGGTCCGTTGGAAAAGCGCACGGGTATTATGGGCAATCTCCAGCCAATATTCAAGGACGATTTGAACTTTTTTCATCGATTTAGCTTCGTTTGGCCCAGGCGATGCCTTATCAGGTGCAAAAAACGCTTCCTCAACACGCGCGCCCAAATATGCTATATTAGGGTGCTTATGGAAATCGTTTGGAAAACCCTCGAGGTTATTAACTGGGTGGTCATCGGCATCTCCTCCCTGTGCTTTCTCTTTCAACTGGTCATGATCTTATTCTTCTGGCTTAAGGAAAAACACTTCAAGCCATCGGAGAACTACGGACGGTGCGCCTTGATTATCTGCGCCCGAAACGAGAAGGATGTTATCGCGGATACCATCCGTGATTTGCTGGAAAACCAGAATTACCCCAAAGACCGCTTTGACGTCTACGTCGTCGCGGATAATTGCACCGACAACACGGCGGAGATCGCTGAGTCTAGCGGCGCGAAGGTCTTTGTCCATAACGACCCCGACCCCGCCCACCATCGCGCGGCCTATGCGATTCAATATGGCTTCCAAAAGATCATCGAATCCGGCGAAAAATACGATTTCTTTATCAAATTCGACGCGGATAACCATGGCAACCCCGATTATATCCGCGCGATGAACGACGCTTACCAAGAAGGCGTTCTCGTCGCCCGTCCTTATGAAGCCTCCACCAACGGTGATCAAAATACCTGGACCGCCGTTTCCGCCACGTATTACATCCGTGACTCGCGCATCGCCTGCAATTTCCGCGAACGCCTTCATCTTGATTCTATGCTTACCGGGGCAGGCATGATGGTTGCCGTCTCGGTCATCGAGGCACTCGATGGCTATTGGGATGCTTTATCCACTTCCGACGATTCGGAGTTCACCCTGAACCGCCTCCTCGAGAACAGGCGCGTTCATTATGTGGCTGATGCGGTTGTCTATGAGGACCAGCCGAGCACGATGAAGGACACATGGAACCGCTTGACGCGCATGGGGCATGGCCTCCATGGCGTCTTTTGGAAGAAAGGCTGGAGATTACTTGGCCACTTCTTCGTATCCGGTAGGTGGAGCTGCGTCGATTTGTTCGTGCAGTTACTCATGATCCCGTTTACGTTGTTAGCGTTCTTCTGGTTCATCCCCTACTACGTCTTCTACGCCCTAAGCCATCTCATCAACTGGGTTGGCGTGGAATGGATGGCGGGCTTCTCGGGGCTCGATGGCGTGCTCATCACTTCCTCGGTCTCACAATCAGCGTTTATCAACCTTCTCATAATGGCTGCGGTCGTCATCGGTTCCTTCATGGTCATCTACCCGCTTCAGACCTATCTAGCCATGCTCATGAGCAAGAAGAAGCTCGGCTGGAAGAACTTCAAAGGATATAAACGCGCGGTCATCCTCTCTCCGCTTTTCATGGTCTTCTATGGCCTGGCCGTCCTGGTGGGCGTGCTCACCAAACCCAAGTGGAAGCAGCTTAAGAGAAACATCGTGAAAAAGTGAGGCGATTGCCTCCTTTTTCTTTGAAATCCCACGCAAAACCCCGTTGAATTTAAAAAGCCTTCCGTAGATAGGATAGCGGAAGGCTTTGGTTTTTAAAGGGTTTCTGCCAGGGCGAACGCCTCGATGAGGGCGTCGTCCATATCAAGGTATCGATACGTCGCAAGACGTCCTGCGAGGATGAGGTTCGGGTTCTTCTTCGCGAGTTCTTTATAGGCGTTGGCGAGGTTTTGGTTACGCTCGTCATTGACGGTGTAATAAGGTATTTTCCCCTCTTCGAAGGAATCGGGGTATTCGTAGGTGACGAATGTGGATTTGTGGTTCGGGCAGTTGGGATCGAACTTCTTGTGCTCGGTGATGCGGGTATAGGCGGGTTCGCGGTCGGTGTAATTGACCACCGCCATCGGCTGGAAGGAATCGACGTCCTTCCATTCGGATTCGAAGCGCAGGGAACGCCAATCAAGATGACCGAGGCAGAAGCCGAAATACTCATCGATGCGCCCCGTGAAGATGACTTTTTCCGCGAGGGCATCCAGCACTTCCTTTTCCTGAAGATAATCGACGCCAAGGCGCACCTCGATGCCTTTGAGAAGGTTCTCGATGAAGGCTGAGTATCCTCCTTCGACTTGTCCTTGGTAGATGTCGTTGAAGTAATTGTTGTTGCGTTCGAATCGCAAGGGCAGACGCTTGATGATGCTCGCGGGCAGTTCGGTCGCCTTGCGGCCCCACTGCTTTTCGGTGTAGCCGTGGACGAGCGTCTCGTAGATGGTGCGCCCGACGAGGGAAAGGGCTTGCTCTTCGAGGTTCTTCGGTTCCGAGATGCCTTCCTTGGCGACTTCCTCATCGATCTTCGCTTTGGCTTCTTCGGCCGTTTTCACGCCCCAAAGCTGCTCAAAGGTATTGAGGTTGAAGGGCATGTTGTAATACTTGCCTTTATAGAAGGCGAGCGGGGTATTGACGTAAGGGTAGACCTTGGCGTGGTCGTTGAGGAACTTCCAAGCCTTTTCGTCGGAGGTATGGAAGATGTGCGGGCCATAGAGGTGGACGACGATGCCCTTCTCCTCCTTGGTCGCGACGTTGCCGCCGACTTCATTCCTTTTTTCGACGACGAGGACTTTTTCGCCTTTCTCTTTTAGGAGGTAGGCGAGGGTCGCGCCGGTGACGCCCGACCCAACAATCAGGTAATCAAATGGTTTCATTCTTTCCTTTCGAAGACGTACATGCGCGCCCCGAAGTCTAAGAGGATGCGCGTCGTCTCATCGTATCCGGTCGCGGCCCATTGACGGCCGATCTGCAAGGCGTTGGCGTTAAGCGTCGCGCCATAGGCCTCGCCTTTTAGTCCTTCCGCGTCAAGGCCGCGATAACGGGAAATCGTGTTGACGAGGAAGCCTTCTTCCTTCAGGTGGACTGGCGTCGCTTGATTAATCAACGAGCCGAATGTCTTAAAGGAATGTGTCTCATGCCGGACGTAGTAAGAGTATAACGCATCGGGAATCAAACCCGTTAGAGGCAGCGTTTCGTTGCCTGGATGCGGGCTTTGAACGTAATTGAGATAGGTGACCACCGCTCCTTTTTCGTCCGCTATTTCGGCGATGATGCGATTATGGTCAAGGGTGTCCAAAAGCTGGTAGGCGCCAAATTGCAGTGTCTCGCGATGAGCCTTATAGAATTCGATTTGCTCTTTAATGGCTTTTTCTTCAAGGGGATCAAGGTCGTTGACGTCCATTTCATAGCCGAGAACGCCGATGGCCGCCACGTCGAACTTCGTGCCGAATCCGGTGCGGCGGAGCATCTGGTGATTGGTCTTGGCCGAGACGTGGTTGGACATGACCGAAGGCGGATAGCCAAACGCCATCTCCGTCTGCATCTTCATGCGCTCGAGGGCATCGGTATCGTCGCTGACCCAGCCTTGCGGGAAGAAGCTGAACATCCCAAGGTCATTCCTACCGCCGCCCGAAGCGCAGTTCTCAAACAGGATATCGGGGAATTCCCTGATGAGCTTTCCGATGAATTCGTAAAGGCCGAGGATATAGTCGTGGCAGAAGCTTCCCTTGCGCGGCAAATCGGTGAAGGTGCGGTTATAGTCCCACTTCACGAAGTCGATGACGCCGGTGCGCAGGTGCTTCGCGACCGCTTCATACAGATAATCGCGGACCTCGGGATTGGTGAGGTCAAGCAGCATCTGATAACGGCCGAGGCTTGGCTCATGGATGCCATCGCTTACGGCCCAATTCGGATGGGCTTTTATGAGTTCGCTTTTAGGCGAAACCATCTCGGGTTCGAACCAGAGGCCGAACTTCATGCCGAGTTTATGGACGTAGTCTGCGATTCCCTCGATGCCATGGGGGAGTTTTTTCTCGTAGACGTCCCAATCGCCAAGGGAGCTCGTCTCGTCATCGCGTTTTCCAAACCAGCCATCGTCGAGGACGAAGAGCTCGCAGCCAAGGGCAGAGGCCTTCTTCGCGAGGGATTTCAGTTTGCCTTCGTTGAACTTCATGTAGGTGCCTTCCCAGTTGTTGAAGGCGATGGGGCGTGGCTGATGCGCCCAGCGCTCGGGGACGATGTGGTTATTGACGAAGGCGTGCATATGATGGGAGACATCGTTCATGCCGCGGAAGGAGTAAGTCATCACCGCCATCGGAGAGGTGAAGGATTCGGCTGGATGGAGCGTCTTCTCAAAGCCTTGCGGAGAAATGCCCTGCTGGATGCGGATGAGGCCAAAGGCATCCATTTCGATGGTCGTGCGATGGGAACCGGAATAAATGAGGTTGAAGCCATAGACGGAGCCGGTGTCGAGGCTCGCGTTATCGCGTTTCACCATGAAGAAGGGGTTATGCTGGTCGCCTGCGGAGCCAGTATCGCTGCCGAATTCGTAACGGAAACGTCCGATTTTGGTTTCGTTATGCTGGAATTCGCCCGCCCAAGAGCCGAAGGAGCCATGGATGAGATAGCCTTCGTCCTCGAGGCAAAGCTGGCTCGACATGATGCGGCGGATCTCAAAATCCGCGTCGCCGACATTACGCAAGACGACGAATTTGCCGATGACGTCGCAATCTTCGTATACCGCGTAATGGAGCTCGAGCTCCGCGCCCATCTTTTCGTCCTTGCAGACGACGACGAGCTCTTCACTTGCCTCACGCGGGGTCGGATAGCCTTCCATCGGGGCGAGAGGACGTACCTCGTGGGAGACATAGAGGAAGTCATAGAGGCGCCCCTTCTCCGAGACGATGTCGAGACTTGGGACGAGGTAATCGCCTTTATAGGGGGCGGAGA
>JAFSVB010000050.1 GCA_017450325.1 Bacilli bacterium
GCCAAGCGTGGTCGCCACGAAGATAAGGGCAAAGCCGAGAACGATCATGAGGGTGTTGGACATAATAGCCATCCTTTCCCTGCCTAGGCAGGAGCTAATAATAGGCCTAACAGGATGGTTGTCAATAAAAAGTTAATAATAATTAACATTTATATGTAGGTTGCTGCTCCCGGTCCTGAAGGTGGCGCCCCTCTATGGATCGCGTAAAAAACCTGGAAATTTGTGGTCAGAGAGCCTCGTAGAAAACCTTTGTTTTAAACATACGCCATCCCTCTTTTTTCTTTCGTACCATCAAAAACTGAGATGGTTTACAATGAATACCGAACGATATGGGACGCGAAAACCTTGTGGAGCACCTTACATACTACGGGTGTTTTCGTAATGGCGAGCGCAAGACGAGAAACAACGTCCGCGTCCAGATTGACCTATGCACGGATTATTTCTTTTACATCGCCGAAGAGGACATCACCGGGGATGAGGACTATCTCGTCATCCAAGAAGCGATATTCCCATATAACACGTTAAAGGATGCCGCTGTTATTGAGATGCAACATGACTATGCGGGACCCTTTTATTCGCTTCGGATCAAGCATTTCATTGATCTACGGTTGGAAAAAGAGCACGTCGCTCTTCTGGAACTACCGCAAAGTGATCGCTCTTCCGAACAGGATAAAGAGCGGGCGGAGATGCTCTTGGAAGTGATTTTGCAACTGCGTGATCGTTTCTTAACCCGCCGCGGATACGAGGCGGAATACGCTTTGCTGCAAGGAAAGCGCCGTTTCTTTGAAGAGGAATACCATATCGCTCCCGAACAGGCGTTGATTGAATCAAACGCACAATATGTTATGGCCAAGCATCGCGAGGAGTCCTTAGAATGGGGCCTTCTTGATCGATACTTCCATCGGCGTCAGGGGTTGTACCTTCATCATCTTTCAATCCCATATGCAGTCTTTAACCTCGAGACTATTTCCCAATTCGATGACATGATTGATATGCGCCGCGTCAAATACGCGCTTGGATTCAATGATTTAGCCGAGTACAAGGCCTTCTGCGAGGAAGACTTCCTCGATGACAGCGTCTCTTCTAAAGATGAGCCGCTTGAGAACCACGATACGGAGGGAATCGATCCGCATCGCCCCGTCATTTTGCTCTACATGCACTCCTATTGGGACAGCGTCTTGCTTTACCCTGGCGCTGCTCCCTATGCCGCTTGGGAAGAACTTGCCTTGCTCGCAGAGAAGAGATGGACATATGAGCAATACGCCGCGTCAATCGGACTGGAAGAGAAAGATATCGACACCCATCGACTTGGCAGGCATCATTTTCACGAATAATTGAGGGACTTAACCATGAAAGAAGAGACGCTACAACGCATTCGTAAATTCACGTCGGATCGCGACTGGGACCAATTTCATAGTCCAGCGAACTTGGCAAAGAGCATCGTCATTGAGGCGGCGGAGCTGCTGGAGTGCTTTCAGTGGGACGAGGAACAATATGACCTCGAAGCCGTGAAAGAAGAACTCGCAGATGTGTTGGTATATTCCCAAAACCTTTTGGACAAGCTCGGCCTTGACGCGGATGAGATCATCAACGCAAAGATGGCTAAAAACGATGCGAAGTATCCTATAGAAAAGGCCAAGGGGAAGAACACGAAATACGACAAACTTTAATATCACGAAGGAGTGAGAACATGATCAAAGTCTATGGAATGCCTAGTTGCCCTGATTGCGCTAGAATCGAGCCTCTTATTGAAGGAAATCCCGAGTTCGAATACGTCGATATCGGAAAGAACGTGAGGGATTTGCGGGCTTTTTTGAATTTACGCGACCATAATCCCGCTTTTGACGAAATCAAGAAACAAGGCGGAATTGGCATTCCGTGCTTCGTCTATGAGGATGGCAGGGTAACCTTGGCTGCGGAAGAGGTGGGCTTAGGCGAAATAAAAAGCAGCTGCCGCCTTGACGGCAAAGGCTGCTAGTCATTCATCGTTTTCTTCTTTCCGGTCCTTCTTGAGCTCCTCAGGATGCTCCTTGTTGTATTTTTCTATCGCTTCGAGATTATCGAGCAACTGCTGAAGAACATCGGTAGGCAACTCGTTTAGCGAGCGAACCATGTCTTTAAGAACATCGTTGGATTCCTCGATCTCGGTCTCTTCAGGGGTTTTGTTCAGCTTCTTCTTGGGCATCGGCGCTCCTCCTTCTTGAATTGTCGCATGAATGAAGCGTGGAACAAGAGGGAGATGAAGGTTTCGTGAGCGAATATGCCCACATTTACTTGTTTTTGCGCTGCCATGTGCCCAATTGGATAGAAACCGCTCACCCGTGCCCTGCACCCTTGACCACAGGCGCACGTGTTACATAATGGCTGCAGAAATTGTTTTGGACGCGCCATCCGCGCGGCGAGGGAGGAAATAAGGATGAAGAACGTTTTGGCTACCATGGCCGCGGCGGCGCTGCTCGCGCTTTCGTCGTGTGCAGGCGCCACGGAGGCGCCCTCCGTTTCGGAGAACGCGCCGGAGCCCGCCTCCACCTCCGCGGACCCCGCCGACGCGGTCTACGCCGTGTACCTGCTCTACGCCGAGGCGGAGTCCTCCGCGGGCAGGGTGCCCGCCACCTACGAGGAGTGGCTCTCGACGATAACCCCCGAGGTCGGGCCAAATGGCAAC
>JAFSVB010000051.1 GCA_017450325.1 Bacilli bacterium
CAAAGTATTAAATAAAGTAAAATATCATATTTCTTTACCCTACATATGCAAAATGTTGAAAACCCGCCTCGTTTGGGCGGGCATTCATAGTCCCGAACAGCCAGCGTTGGCCCTAACCGCTTAAGTTAGCGACATTGCGATGGAATCGGGATTTTTTGTTTTTCCATTCATATCGGCCGGACAACACTTGGACAACATTTTTTGCGGTCTTAGGGAGTGGCTGACTGAGGCTCTATACTCAGGAATCGTTTGAGTTGAGACACGACACCCATTGAGACTCAAAGAACGATTGCGAACTAGCTGTCCGCCATCCATGCCTGTGATTGCCGTGTCAAATAATTGGAGTTAAGACGAGCCACCGATCTCGATCTATTGTCCGGGCGTTCTCACAAAGAGGTGGTCGATGGTTAGAACTTGATTGACATAATTGCTATTGGAATTTTGCTTCAGGCCCGCGACGGTGATGAAGGTCAATTGCACCGAACTTAGCTTTCCAATCCGCGACGATAGCGCATTCATTTTATTCTCGAGATCTTTCATATAATCGGAATCGATTTCGAATTCGTATCGTGAGAACTTCATCTCGCAAAGATGGAGGACCTTGTCCTTTCTTTCGATGACCAAATCGACTTGCGCCCCGCTGTTTTCTTCGTCTGCCTTGCTGTCAAATCCATAGGATTGATAGTCCATTGCGTAGATTCCCAGGGAGAAGCGAATCGCGTCCAGGTGGGTCCTGCAAAGGAGTTCGAAGGAGAACCCTTCCCAAGCGGCGGTGGAGGAAGTGAGAAACGTCTTGGAGAAGTAATCCTTCTGCGCGCTCGGCTTCCCCTGCACGAACCTAAGGTAGAAAAGGGAGAAGAAATCGCAGAGCTGATAAAGCTCGGTCTTCCTCTCGAGGTAATGGGCGTTTTTCCGCACGATGCCCGCGTCAATGAGGTTGTTGAGCATTTCCGAGACGCCGCCGTTTGCGACTAGACCGATATGGTTAGCGATGTCATCGAAAGAGTAGCCTTTTCTTTTCGTCGACAGGAACTCGACGATCTTGACATAGGACGAATCCTTCTTGAAGAGGGTCTCAAAGAGATCTTTGAATTCCCCTTTCAGCGCCGCTTTCCTTCCGAAAAAAAGCGCGTCGATGTTCCGCAACGGATCCAAGGCGTTATCGAACATCCTGAGGTAGTAGGGGATTCCGCCAACGCACATGTAAATGACGGCAATGTGATATCGAGAGTAGCGGATTCCTCGTGAGACGAAGTAGCGTTCCGTTTCTTCCAATGTGAAGGGGAGCAATCCGAGTTCCAACGTTTTACGTTTATATAGCCCTCCTTTATTATGGAGAATCTTCTCCGTGATCCACGAAGTCGCGGAGCCGGCGATGATGAATACGAGATTATGGAGCGCGGACCCAAAATCGTTCCAGAAATGCTCAAACGCTTTTAGGAAGCCGCTTTTGTGGGTGTCGAGCCAAGGCATCTCATCAAAGAATACGATTGCCTTTTTCTCCCTAGATAGGGAGGAAAGGTATTGCTGCAGGTAAAAGAAAGCCATCGGCCAGTCCTTTATTTCACCGACGTCCTTTTCGGTTCTTCTTAACAATTCGAGGCGGAAATAGTTAAGCTGTTTTGTCTTGCTTTCTTTGTGCGCGCCGGTGATTTTAAAGTCGAAACCATTGTCAAAGTACTCATTGATCAAAAAGGTCTTGCCGACCCTCCGCCGCCCTGTGACGACTACTAGCTGCGCCTCTTCTTCGTTAAGGGCTCGCGAGAGCTTCCGGCATTCCTCTTCGCGGGCAATAATGTTTGTTCTACTCATGCCGAAATCATACTTGGGAAAACAAAGAGATTCAATTATTAGAGCGCAAAAAGTTTAAAAATTTGAAAAAAATGCTGATTAATAATTCGGCGTTGCGTTATTACACGAAACCAAAAAGGTTCGGTAATTATCGTCACGGCCAGAAACAAGTCAACAATTTAGGACTCTTCGCGGACAACAAAATGGCGACTCGACCCCCCTCAGCCACCATGTGAATAATACGTTCTTGATAGTCAATCGTCAGGAACGTTTTCATTCGGACGACAAGGAAACTCGCAACGTATATACCCATCCTATTGCAAAATGTCCCTAAAAATATATACTATTGGGGACAAAACAATGAAGAACTCAGTGATGGAACAAATCAAGAAAAGGATTGATGGACTTCCTGCCAGGAGCGCGTTCGTCGCGTCGGACTTCACCGATATCGCGGATTATCAGAATGCGAAGAAGTGCTTGCTAAGGCTAGAAGGGGAGGAACGTATTCGGCGCGTGTTGCGCGGTGTGTACGATAAGCCATATTTTTCCAGTATACTGCATGAGTTTTCGGCCCCGGATCTCGAGGAAATCGCTAGGGCTATCGCCCGGAACTATTCCTGGCAGATCGCGCCGACCGGGGTAACTTCCTTGAACCTGCTTGGCTTATCCACCCAAGTCGTCGGCTCATACGAGTATTACAGTTCGGGCCAATACAAGAACTATGAGGTCGGGAAAATGACGATCCGCTTTCTTCACCGTTCTTCCAAAGAACTGCTCTACCTCTCCTATGAATCCGCTTTGGTGGTCTCCGCGATCAAAGGGTTGGGCGTCGGTATCGACGATGAGGCGGCAGCGAAGATCAGGCATCGCTTAAGCGAAAGAAGCAGGGCGGTTTTGCTTGAAGAGTCCGCCCATGTGACCAAGTGGATCTACGAGGTCATCAAAAGGATTTGCCAGTGATGAAAAAGCGGAAGAGTGCGATAAGCATTCGC
>JAFSVB010000052.1 GCA_017450325.1 Bacilli bacterium
ATCCGAACAAACCGAAGAAGAGACTGCTGAACCTGTCCAAGAGCACGAAGAACCGGAAACCCCTGTAGAACCCGAGCAAGAACCGGAAGCAGAGATAGAAGCCCCTGCCGAAGAGACCGAAGCGCCTGCTGAAGAAGCGCCCGTTGAGAAAGCCGCTGAACCCGTGAAGGAAGAAACGGAAGAACAAGAGCCTGCCGCTGAGGAAGAAACTCAGGATGAGGCGGGAACGGAAGAACCATTGATGGAAGAGCCGGAAGAAACCGTCGAGGAAGTTCCTGCTGAAGAGCCCGCATCCGAGTCCATGCTTGAAGAAGCGCCTGAGGAAGCGTCCTCTGCCTTGGATGAGGGAGAAGAACCCTCGGAAGAGGAAAGAAGCGAAGAGAATCTAGAAGTGCCTTCGCAGGAAGAACGCGTTGAAGAAGAACAAAAAGGCGAAGATTACGATATCTTCATCGAAGAAGAGGAAGATATCCCCGCTCTGCCCGAAATCCCCGCAGAACCCGCGCCAAAATACGCGACTCCGGGTTATGTCGCGCCTTCTCGTGGCCTTGCGAGTATCCCTGGGGCGTTTGTGGTTAAGACGCCAGAGGGATATTATGTGTCGGAAGGAGTGTTTGCCAAAGGCAAGAACAAGGCGAAGGTATTTACCGATTTCAATCAAGCCAACAACGCGAAGAAGCGCTTTGGCGGTAAGGTCGTGAAACTATGAGCGAGAAAGTGAAGAAACCAAAATCGAAGGCGCGCATCATCACCGAATGGGTGCTGACCATCGTTTTCGGCGCGGCTTTCCTTTTCGCGGGCATCGCCCAGGTGGATGGTTTGATTCACCGCGATGAGCATTTTGGGCAGACGCTTCGTTTCGGTTGGGGGTCCTTCGTCGTCTTGACCGACTCCATGGAACCCGAATATCCCGTCAATTCCGCGATCATCACCTATTACGAGAAGCCCGAGAATATCGTCGCGGACTTCAACGCGGGCAAGACCGTCGATATCACCTTCCAGAACGGCTTTGAATATATCGCGGAGCAACCGAGTGATTCCAAATACCGCGTCAACGTTACGACCCAGGCCGTATTCACCCACCGTCTCTTCGAGGTCCGCGAAGATAAAAGCGTCGCCATCGGGGAAGGACATTACCTCTTCTTCGTCGCCGGTATCAACACCTCAGGCGATAACTGGAAAGAGTCGCAATACCAGGTATTCACCGAGCGTTCTATTCTCGGCTTGGTTAAGGCCAATAGCCCGTTCTTAGGATGGTTCTTTAATGTCTTGTCCTCGCCTTGGGGACTACTCATCTTCTTGCTCATCCCCGCCGGCTATCTTGTCGTCGTGTCCGTTTTGGATATCTTCAAGGGCATGAAGGACGAAGAGGAGAAGCCCGCGGTGGCAGGAGGTAGCGCTCCTGTTAACCCTGCCTCCTTGGAAGGTCTTTCCGAAGCGGATAAGAAGCGTCTTAAGGATCAACTCCTTGAAGAGATGCTCGAGCAGAAGCAAAAAGGAGGCAAGCAATGAAGAAATTCACGAAATTCCACGTGATTTTGTTCGCGATCTTCGTCGCGGTCTTCCTCGGCCTTGTCACCTTTGGCTCCTTGGTCGTCACGCAGGTCATCGGGGTGGCTTCCTATGTGGGTTTGCCCGTATTCTTGGTGGCCATCGTGGCCTTTGCCCTTGCGGCTTATATCGCGAAAGCCATCCTAGACCGCAGGAGGATGGTCCGTCAGCTCGAGTTAGAGAACCTCTATACCCTCGGCCATAAGACCTCTTTCTATAACATCTTCCAGTTCGAGAACAGGGTTCGCGCCTTAAGGAACCATCTCGTGCACCGTGGCAAGAAGCATTACATCATCGCCTTCACCTTCGCGCCCATCTCGATTTCCTCCAATCCCCGCCATAACGACGAGATCTCGGCGTTTAACTACGAGATTTCCTTATATCTTGAGAACCGTTTCTTCGGCTCGAAGAAGCATAAGCTCAAAGCGTATCGCGACAATGTGTTCTGCTTCCATCGCGGCGAATTCTTGATCTATACCTTCGTCGAGAACGAGCAGGAGGCCAAGGAGCTCGCGAATTCCTTGCTGCAGGACCTATATGACCTTGGTGAGACCAAGAAAGTGCGCGTCTTGGTGCAGCCTTTCTTCGGGGTATACGAGGCCAATATCCGCGATAACTTGACCTACGCGGTCGATAACGCCCAAATCGCCCGCAGCATGGGCGAGGAGTTATTTGAGTCGGTGACTTTCTACCACGAGTCCTTCCGCGTCTCTTCGACCGAGGATGATATCACCGAGTTAGAGCAAGCCATCGATAACCAAGAGCTCGTCGTCTATTACCAGCCGAAGTACTCCCTCCGCGAGCGGCGCTTCATCTCTTCGGAAGCCTTGGTCCGTTGGAACTCCCCCAAATACGGCTTGTTGTCTCCTGCCTCCTTCATCGAGAAGGCCGAGAACGCGGGATTAATCTCCAACATCGACCTCTACGTCTTCGAGCATACCCTCATCGACTTGTCGGAGGGGCTAAAAAGAGGGCGCCGCGTCATGCCGGTTTCGGTCAACTTCTCTTTGTATGAATTCTTCTCCCCGAACTTCCTCGGCGTTATCGTGGGACTACTTGAGAAATACAAAGTGCCGCCTACCTTAGTGGAAATCGAGATCACCGAAACCACCTCGCAAGCGAACCAGTTCATGTCCATCTCCATTATCAAGAAGCTCAAGGACCTAGGCGTCCGCGTCTTGATGGACGACTTCGGCATCGGGTATTCGGGCATCGATAACCTCCGCAAGATCCCCTTCGACGCGATCAAGATCGATAAATCCTTTACCGACCTTATCGTCGAGGACGAGAAGACGCGTAACATCGTCCACTTAATCGTCGAACTCGGCCATATGAGCGACATCGAGGTCATCATCGAAGGCGTGGATAACGCCGCCCAAGTCGACATCCTCCGCAAGATGAGGATGGACACGATTCAGGGCTTCTATTATTCCCGTCCACTTCCGTTAGACCAATACGAGAAGTTCTTACGCGAAAACGCCTTCGAGGGCAGGGGAGGTAAAAAGATATGATCTTGATCCTTGGCTCGCACCAGGATGACGTCTTATACTGCGCCTCCTTACTCAACAACCGCACGACCGATATGCTTTTTGGCCGTTTTCCCGTGCAAAAAGGCACTATTTTCAATCAGGAGGTCATGCTGGTATCAGGCGTCCATACGGCCTTGCTCTCCTCGTCCATCATCTCCCATCTCCTCAGCCAATATTACGTGAACCTCATCTTCGTGCTTGGCAAGTGCTTCAGCGTCAACGGCTCCTTCAAGCAAGGCGACATCATCATCTCGAAGGATATCTTCAACCTCGACGTCGACCAGATCGACGTGGCCAACACCATGTTAGGACAGGTGCCAGGGCTCCCTGCCATATACCGCGTGCAGAAAGACGTCATCGGCTATGTCAACGATGGTTTCTCTAGGCGCACCCACGCCTCGGCCAACGTCGCGACCTTCTTGTGCACCGATAACTTATTCGGGCCATCGGTGGACAAGCTGATGGAGACGAAGATGGTCCGCGGCGACATGGGCCCCTTCGCCCTAGATAGCGTATCCTATGGGGTGGCGTTAGGAGGACTCCTCTATGACGTGCCCGTGATATGCGTGAAGGCGGTGGAGCGCGACCTAAAGGACCGTAAGTCGGTCGAGGCCTATATCACGGCCCTAGATACGTATGTCGATATCGGCAAAGCGGTGGTGTACGCCATCGGCGACATCGGGCGGAGCGACGTTCTCCGCGTTAGGAGGGGCAAATGAGAAAACGCACGATTAAGAGCTCCTTTGCTTTATCCTTATCCATCCCGGCCTTCGTCTTGGCCTTGATGCTTTTGTTCACGGTCTTGTTCGGCTTGCTTTACGCTAGTTCGGCGGAGCAAGGGTTCCTCATCGCCCTCATCACCTTGGACGTTTCCTTAGGCTTGGTATTCGTCGGCAGTCTTTTCTATGTCACCCGTTATGTCCATAAGGTGTATTACGATGGGTTCTACCGCGTCTCCAAGGCCAATATGGCGCGCCTAGAGCGTGGCGAGGAAGGGTTTGAGTACTATCCTTCCGAGCGCATCGCCGAGATGGCCGACCTCAACGACTTAGTCCGCCGCATCTCCGAGAAATGGGCGGTGTCGGTCCTATATACCAAAGAGGCCGACCTCGACGCGATCGGCATCCATTTCCTCGACGAGGGGACGCGTCTTCTCGGCGAGAAAGAACTACGCGAGCATATCCCAAACCTCATCCAAGCCTCGCAGGCTTTCACGGTTGGCCTCCTCGACCTCCATTATGAAATCGGCCAAGAGAAGCTGACCATAGAGGAGAAGAAGCGGCTTCTTGCGACCGCGAACGAGGCCTTTGCCTTCATCCCAGGTCGTCTATTCGCCTTTGGCGAAGATGAGAAGTCGTTGCTATGCTATCTCCCTGGCATCGACTCGATGCGCATCATCTACGAGAAGGTGCAGGGGTTCACGAGCGACCTAAGCGTCAGCAAGCGCATGGCCGACGGCATGGTCTTCTATCCGATTAAGGCCGCTATGGTGTGCTACCCGCATAGCTCCATCGGCGACATGGAGGACGACCTCGCCTACGCGAAGAGACAAAGCGCCCCGATTACCTTCTTCTTGCCAGACCGCAAGAAGAAATCCTCCTCCGACCTCACCATCGTCGACCATCAAAGCAGCGTCGCCTTCTTCAATAAGATCCTCCTTCCGCTTCGTCATCTTTCCGGCGTCCACCGCGACGAGGACAAGAAGACGCTTCAGACCGTCTTCGACGCGGTCGCTTCCTTCATCGGCGCCGACTTCAAGTTCATGGCGCTTCTTGACGATACCAGCGGTCGCTTCTATCCCTATTTCGAAACGGGCAAGAAATCCCAGAAGCCCGTCTCCAATGAGCTCATCGAGTCCCTCATCGGCATCTTGGACGAAGACGATTCCTTCTATTTCTCCACCCGTGAGAGCTGCTCAAGCGCCATCGCCCGTTACGTGGATGGCTTTGGCCTCCGCTCGGGCTTCATCTACGCCTTATACGATGGCAATAAATGCATCGGCGCCTTCGTCTATGGCCGTAGCGATGGCGACATGGTCTTCGACTCCTATACCAAGGAAGCCCTCATCCGCATGGGCGAGGCCTTTACCGATTACTTCTTCCTCGCGGATAAAGAAGAGCGCGCGCGTACCTTCCAGCGCCAGAGCGAGCATATCCTCGGCCTCTCCCAATATAGCGTCTATAAGGTCGACGACTCGTCCATGAAACTCACCTATGTATCCCCGAATCTTCGCGCCTTATTCCCTAATGCGGAAGTAGGGCAGCCTTGCCATAAGGCCCTTTATGGCCTAGAGCGTATGTGCCCGCATTGCCCCATCAAGGAATACTCGAAGATGAATGGCGACGTCCAAGCCAAGATGGGCAGCAGGGCGAGGAACGTCGAGATCGAGACCTCCTTGACCTTGAATGACGCGAAGACCCATGAGCGGGCGCTTCTTGTGGAGCGGATCCATAATGGCGAGCGTAGCGACGCCTATGACCGTAACTGGCTGAGCTATTCCTTCGCGACGCTTGTCGGCCAGCTCGAGAACGCCTACCTCATCCATAGCCGCGGTTATTTGCTCCTCATCTGCCTCGATAACCTCGAGAACTTCATTACGCTTCAAGGCAGCGAAGGGGCGTGCTTTGGGGTGCGTTGCTTCATCCAAGAGATCAAAAAAGCCCTCGATACCCACGATGTCTACGCCTATAACCCCGCCTGCATCGCCATCCTTCTCCCCCGTATCGGTCACGTCGAGATGATCGATATCTGCGAGAAGATCTACGATTTGTCCAAGAAGAAATTCTTTGACACCGATAAGGAAGATTCCTTCCGCCTCACCTATTTGCCGTTAGGCTATCCGCGAGGCTATACAAGCGCGGGCGACTTCTTAGCCCACGTCGAGGAATTCTACCGCAATGGCGACTTCAAGCGCGGCGAGGACTTCATCTTCTTCCATGACCACTCCATCTCTCGAAGCGCCTCTAAGCGCGCCCACATGCTCGCGGTCATCGACGAAGTCTTCGGCACACGCGCGGCAAGCTGCGTCTATCTCCAGCCCATCGTCCTCGCTAGCGACAAGAAGATCTTCGGCGCCGAGGTATTGCTCCGTGTCGAGGATACGCAACGCCATAACTTCTTCCGCGCGGACGAGATCTCCCGCATCGCCGAGGAGAACGACCGTATCTCCTTAATCACCGAGTCGCGTCTAAACTTCGTCGGCGAACTCTATAAGGAACACGGTACCTCTGTCTTCGCGATCAATAACTTCCGCCGCATTTCCATCAACGTCGACGCCGCCTTCTTGAAGGATACCGAGCTCTCGAAGAAAGTATCCGCCCTTTATACCGAGCAGCACCTTGGCAAGGACTTCCTCTCCTTCGAAGTCCCCGAGGACCTCATCGGGGAGGACTTCGAGGCCGAAGGTAACGCCTTCGCTGGGTCGGGCGCGCTTCTAGTGTGTGACCGTTATACGGGGCGCTATGTCTCCCTTGCCAAGCTCAAGCGTTATGGCTTCCGCGAAGTCAAGTTGCCGCGCGAGCTCGTCAATGGCATCGACGTGGATGCGAAGAAGCTCGCCGAGCTCACCGACATCGTCAATACCGCGAAGTCCTTAGAGATGAAAGTCAGCGTCGTCGGTGTTGAGAACGAAGCCCAATACCTCGCGCTTAAGAACCTCGACGAGACGATGCTCATGCAAGGCTACTACTTCTATAAGCCAGTCAGCCGCGCCGACCTCATCACCGCGGTCGTGAGCCATCATTAATCTTCTTTAAAACGAAAAATAACGGCGATTTGCGGTGCAAAACGCCGTTATTTGTTATCTTACTCACCTTAGTGAATCATGAACTGAACCTGACAATCAGCAGGATGAACGTGGATTGGTCGGCGAAAGGCAATCAATAAAGAACTTTGATTACAAGTGCCCTGGCAATATTATTTGCCGTTCCTTATTTGATAGACGATCTCATCTGCTTCTTTTTCATTATGAATCCCTGTGGCGCTTGCGAGATTGGGAAACGAATCCATGACTTCCATTAGCACGGCGGAGGAAGCGTTTAAAACATAAACCCGGCCGTCTTCGCCATCGACGAAAGCTACTTTCGAGCCTTCTTTTAGATTTAGTTTCTTTCGGAACGATAGAGGAATGGTGACTTGTCCTTTTGAAGAAATTGTTGTCGTTTCAATCATGGATAGTGCCCCCTTACGTAAAGATTGTAAAAGATTCTTTACCTGCAGTAAACCGACGAAGAATGGTTTCTTGGTTTATATGGCCTTATGCGGTTTCGCGGCTGAAAGAGTATGTTTGCCTCTCCATCATTTTGTTTTGCGGAGGAACGCAAAAACTCGTTTAGGTTTTCTTCCCCGCAGTCAAAGCGGCGTAATAAATCCTTATCGCATTCCTTGATAGAGAGCTCGTGCATCATAGGAATAGCCCGCGCAATGCATCGTTTGGTTCTGGTGGGTTTTCAAGCAAGGATAACAGAGTGTCACGCCCCTCATTGGCAAGGACGAGAGTCTCTTCTCGTTTGATATCCATTCTCGCCGCTTCGATTGCGGCAGAAAGAATATAGGTGCTCACGCTGACGCGTTTTAAGGAGGCGGCTGTTTCAATCGCGCTCTTAGCTTGAGGCGTGAGCCGGATATCTATTCTGCTTGTTTTTGTTTGGACGGCCATAGATTTCTCCTTTGTACGGTAAACATCCGCAAATAAAGTAGCATGTCATTGTTTTTTAGCAAATAGGCTTATCGAGGTCGGCTTATAAAGGCGAATCCTTTCCTGTCGTACGTAGAGAAGATATCTCTAAATGATATATTAAACGATATAATAAATGATATAATAATTGTGGGCATGGAAGAAGTTATGATATATGAATTAATGCACAAGGATGTCGCCGTAGCGGAGCTCGAGATGGATGAAGAAGGCAATATTCTCCATTTGCTTTCGGTCATGGCTGCGGACCATTTGCCCTTTGGGACAAAGCCGAATCGTGGCTTGGATTCGTCCGGGTTAAAGCGGTGGTGGGGCAACCGAAGAATCCCCATGAGCCGGGATGATCTTAAGAATATCCGGGGAATCATCCTTCCTGAGGGTGCTTCTACGGGCGCCCTGTTGCTCCGTTGCAACGGACTTAGTCTATCCGATTGCTATTGGGTTCGCGTCAAAGGTTCTTCCTTAACGTTTGAAGAAGTCAACTTCTTTGAAAACGATTATTCCTATGACTTAGGCGATGCATTACTTGGGAAATCCACCGCAGAAACCCCTTCATTTCTTTCTCCAGACGCGACCAGTGAGGGCAATTTGGCGAAAAGGTGGAAGATCATCAATGGCAAGAGGACGCTTCTAAAATCAGGCACGAAACCCTACATTTATGAAGTCTATAACGAGGTCATCGCCACGGCGGTCGCTGCGCATCTAGGAATACCACACGTGGATTATTACCTCATTCAGGATGAAGGTGATGCGTATTGCGCTTGCGAGGATTTCGTCTCCTACTCTCAGGATTTCGTCACGGCTTATATGGTTCACGAGGCTGGTGGCAAGCATAATGATGAGTCGGAATATGCTTTCTTGCTACGTCGGTTTGAAGAACTAGATATATCCGACGCGAAAAGGCGCATGGACCAGATGCTC
Source organism: Bacilli bacterium (assembly GCA_017450325.1). Classification (GTDB taxonomy): domain Bacteria; phylum Bacillota_I; class Bacilli_A; order RFN20; family CAG-826; genus Alloenteromonas. The sequence continues at coordinate 8,695 of JAFSVB010000052.1, forward strand.
ATGCTCGATTTCATTCTCGGGAATGAGGACCGCCACCTGAATAACTTCGGCTTGATTCGAGATGCAAAGTCGCTTCGTTTCCTTTCGTTCGCGCCGATATTCGATACGGGAAGTTGCCTTGGGTTTCAATTAGACGATGCTGCTTTAGCTTCCTCTGGCCCAAGGCCTTGGAAGCCCTTTGCATCGTCTGGCCATCCTAGTCCACTAGATTACATTCAGGAGCTTCCGGTGGATTACCCGAGGGCATTGCTCGACCTGCCTTCCGTCGTGGCGATTGCGGTGTCCACGATGGCATCCTTGCCTTCAATGAGAAAGGAAGCTATTACGAAGTTCGTTTCAAGCAGGGTTGCGGACGTTGCGAAGAAATATAACTTAGAGCAG
>JAFSVB010000053.1 GCA_017450325.1 Bacilli bacterium
CTATATTCGCGCCCCGCAGCTATTCCGCCCCGCTGGCAAGACGGAAGAAGCGGAGGAAACCGTCAAAAAGAGCGATACCATAAGCGTGATTTCCATTATTTCCGCCTTGGTCGGAGCGGTGGTTTTCACCTTCTTCCTCGTCCGTTATATCCGCTCTTACGAAGTCTATGACGATGGCTATGGGGTGAGCCATGATTTCGACCGCATCGCCTTGTCTTTGTGGATCCTCGGGGCCTTGCTCATCGTCTTCTCACTCGTCGCCTTGGTGAATGCGCGCCGCCATTACCAGTGGAGGGTCTACCCCTTCTGCATGGGGACGGTTGGCTTCCTCTCGTTGCTAGGAAACCTCTCCTTGCTCATTCGCCAGCTCCAAAAAGGCACGGCGGAAGTCACTTTGTGGATTTGGTTCGCCCTTTCCATCGCGATTGTTTTAGCCTCGGCCATCTACTTGTTCTTGCGGTGGAACAAAAAGCCCGTTTCCGAAGAGGCTTCATCAAGCAACGCTTGAGCAAACGTTATGGAAAAGTTGGAACGGCTTGTATAATAAAGCGTTCCTAAAGGAAAAACGTTTATGACCATTGAAGAAGAAAAAGAACTAAAACCCGTCGAAGAACTCGATGATGACGATGGCTTTACCGACGAAGCCCTTCCTGAACCAAAGGAAGAAGAGGCTGTAGAAGCCCCAGCCGAGGCCCCCGCGGAAGAAACTAAAGTGGATGAAGAGCCTGTTGAAGAAGTCGAAGAGCCGGAAGTTGTGGTCGAAGAAAAGACTTATGATGACACTTTAGACGATGACCGCCTGCAGCGCATCGAGGACGCTCGCCGCGTCTGGAACAAGTCCTACAAGAAGATGGCGCGCATCAAATTCGCCGTCTCCATCGTCACGCTGCTTGGCATTTTGGCTGGCTGGCTCATCCCGACCTTGCTCATGCGCGACTCGGGCACGATGCCCCTATACATCGGCTTAGGCTGCGCGGGTGCTGGCATCATCATCTTGCTGGTTTTCGGCTATTTCCAGCGCCGCCACGATAAGGCTGGCATCGCTGACTACTTCAATGTTTACTTCAACGAAGTGAATGCCTATACCCTCGTCGAACTCGGCGCGACCAACATCGAAGGAAACGTCGACAACAAGATTACCAAAGAAGAATTCATCGAGGGCGGCGCCTTCGATACGCTTGCCGCGATTGGCTCCCGTGATAACATCACCTTCCAATATAAAGGCATGGATTGCGCTTTGGCGGAAGCGGCGGGACAAGTCGATGCGGGCAAGTCCTTGCAGACCGTCTTCGTGGGCAAATACCTCCGTACTCACAATGCCTGCGAGCTTTCCGATGAAGGGCTCCTCATCTATTTCTCGGGCAATGATCGCGCGCTCCCTCCGAAGAAAATCGAGACCCTCCACCTCACCGAATCCTCTTCCCGTTACAAAATCTATGGCGCTTCCAAGGACAAGAAGGTCCTCACCCACAAAGTCCGCGGAGCCCTCGCGAAGATCCGCACGAACAAGCTCCTCGTCGACGTCACCATCGTCATCAAGCCCGGCCGCACCTACTGGTACCTCGGCTATGAGGACGACATCATGGTCCTGCCGAACGATAAGCCTTTCAACCCGCAGTTCGTCAAGGAATACAAGAACCAGATCGCGGTGGTGCTTGAAGCGGCGGCGCTGCTTAATGGCGCGGAATAACGTCTTTTCCAAAAATATTCGCGTTTTGCGTGGATAATCACCATTTGTTCGATAAAAAACAACGTCAACCAGGCTGTTTCGGAGCGGTGCTCCTCAGCCTGGTCTTTTCTTATTCAAGCAAAGCCCTGTTCGCGCGATGTAAGGCGTGTTTTGGGAAACGCTGTTTGCCACTTATGTATGTTCGCGTATAATATGCGCGAGGGGAGCGTTGCCTCCTACTGCCCTATGTACGAACACCAAACACTCTTTCAGCGTTGGAAGAAAGTCCAAGCTTACAAACACGATGGCGCATTGCACCGGCAATGGTCGCCCGCTTTTATCGTCGAAGAAACCGACGATTACTGGGTCTTAGCCTCCAAGGCCTCCATGGTCACCGAGGCCGATGGCCGTAAGTGGATGACGAAGGAGAAGGCCATCTTCATCTTGTTTAAGAAGCGGTGGATGAACGTCATCGCCATGTTCAAGCAAGGCCGTGGCATCTGCTATTACGTCAACATCGCCTCTCCGACGATTCTAGACCAGGGCTACCTCAAGTACATCGACTATGACCTTGACGTGAAGGTTTATCCCGATGGCGTCGAGAAGACGTTGGACGAGCGGGAATACGACCGCCACATCACCCTTTACGGATATCCCAAAGACCTCTCGGACGCGATTGAGAAGTCCATGGCCCAGGTCAAGGATATGATCGACCACAAGGAATATCCGTTTAACGACGAGACGATTGAGCGTTATTACGATACGTTCTTGGAAATGAACAAGCCCATCGTCAATAGAAACTAACCATGGAACGAATTCTTTTGACCCATAGCAAGGCCGAGACCAAGGTGCTTGGCCAGCGTATCGCCTCCTTTTTGAAACCGGGCGATGTCCTTTTGCTTACCGGCGACCTCGGTGCGGGAAAGACGACGCTGACCTCGGGCATCGGGGAAGGCTTGAAGGTGAACGAGGAAGTCCTTTCGCCTACATTCAACATTCTCAAGTGCTATTTCCATGGACGGCTCCCGTTCTACCACATCGATGCGTATCGCCTTGAAGGGCAAAACATCGAGATCGGACTCGACGAAGTCATCGAGGGCGATGGTGCCTGCGTCATCGAATGGCCGCAGTTCATCGAACCCTTAATTCCAGAAGAACACCTCGAGATAGAAATCACGAATCTCGGAGAAAACGATCGCAGATTCCGCTTCTTTTCGGAATGCGGCGATTTTGAATGGGTGAATTCCCTCCCAGAAAAGGAGGATTGCTGATGCTGCATTTATGCATTGATACTTCGGACAAATATCTCTTTGTCGGCCTTTACGAGAACGGAAAGCTCCTCGCGAAGAAAAACTACGAGGCATGGCAACGCCAAAGCGAATACCTCGTCGAGGAAATCGACCAGATCTTCGTCTCGACGGGAAAGAAGAAAAAAGAGCTTTCTTCCGTTTCCACCAGCGTCGGCCCTGGTTCCTATACGGGCGTGCGCATCGGGTTGACCGTCGCCAAGACCATCGCTTTTGCTCTTAGCATCCCGTTATATCTCGTCTCTTCGCTGGAGATGCTCCAACATTATCCCGCCCCTTGCATTTGTCTTAGCAACGCGCGGAGCAAGCGGTCTTATTTTGGCGTCTATGTTAACGGCAAGCCCATCGTGCCCGATTGCATCAAGACCAACGATGAAGTCCGCGCTTATATCGCCGAACACCCGGATTATGAGCTTTGCGGCGACCTCGGCTATCTTGGATTCGAAGGAACGCCTTATGACCCTGAGGCGAATTTCCTCCGCTGCATCGACGAAGAACATCTTTGCAAAGAGGTCCATTCCGCCCGTCCGATCTACCTCAAGGACGATTATGGCACGACCAATATGAAGACCATCGTCCGTCATACGATTCCAAGCGATTTATCGACGATCGTCGAGATTGAGCGGGCGTGCTTCCATCCGCCTTATGACGAGAAGCAACTTCTCTACGAGCTCAATGAGAATCCTTACGCCCACATCTATAGTGCACTCGTCGATGGCGAAGTGGTGGGCTACATCGACTTCATGATCACCTTCAATTCGGCGACCATTAACCGCATCGCCGTCAAGGAGGAGTTCCGCAAGAAAGGCGTGGGGAACTTGCTCCTTGGGCAGGTGATCAAGGATTGCGAGGCCGAGAAGAACGACGTCGTCGAATACCTGACGCTGGAAGTTCGGCAAAGTAACGCCCCAGCCATCGCCTTCTACAGGAAACATCGCTTCGACGCCATCACGACGAAGAAAGAGTATTACGAAGATGGCGAGGACGCGATTTATATGGTGAGGTGTCTGATCCATGGCTAAGATTCTTGCGATTGAAAGCAGCTGCGACGAAACGGCCGTCGCCATCGTCGACGATGGAAAGCTGCTCGCCAATGTCGTCGCCACCCAAATCGCCGTCCACGAGAA
>JAFSVB010000054.1 GCA_017450325.1 Bacilli bacterium
GACCTCCTCGTCAGCGCCTGGAGGAAAAGCGCCCTCGGCTCGGCCTTCCTCTTCCTGCTGAAGGCCTTTGGGTCCGCCGACCTGGCTGCCGAGACGGCGGAATCCGCGGCGCGGATGAGGCAGCGGGCGAGCGCCCTTTCCCTGTCGGCCTTAGCCTTGGAACTCGGAACCGTCTTCATACACGAGCCTCGGCTTCTTTTTAGCGTACGCGGCTTTGAGGTAGGGCAATTGCGACGGCTCGACCCTCCCGAGGTAGGCCACCTCGGTGGTCTTCACCTTACCGCCGACCCTGTCGGATCGGTAGACCGACGCGTAGGTCGCGCCGGATTTTTCCCAGGTCTTTACATACATAGGTTTTCCTCCATTGGCAATTTATTTACCTTACATTAATTATATATTAATACAAAGTATTAAATAAAGAGAATATTGCAGTTTCTTTACCCTACATATACGAGATTTTGAAAACCCGCCTCGTTTGGGCGGGTCTTCATGGTTCCGATTAGCCATCGGCAACCCTAACCACTTAAGTTAGTGACATTGCGATGGAATCTGCTGGTTTCACTCAAAAACAAAATCGGTTTCACTTTTTTTGAGGGGTGGTTTCACTTTTCGGGCACTGGTTTCAAAATGTGAATAACTGGTTTCAGAGCGGTTCGGGCTTTGGATTAAAAACATCAAAGTCTCCCATGTGACTAATACGTTCTTGATACATCGTCAGGAACGTTTTTTTTGACAGGGTTTGTGCATATTTGGCCTTAACCGCTTGGATGAAACCGTGTTACTAACGCGAAAGTAACATAGAGTAACATGAATCTTCAGGGTCGACCCTATAAAATGGTGCCGAAAACAAGGAGGCGAACCCATGGAATTCAAGGACAAGCTTAGGAAACTAAGGATGGAAAGTGGCTTGACGCAGGAAGCGCTGGCGGATGCAGTGCATATTTCAAGAAGCGCGATCGCGAAATACGAGAACGGCAACGGCATGCCTAGCGGGGATACCCTAAAGGCCATCGCCTTCTTTTTCGGCGTTGAGGCTGCCGAGCTAGAAAGTGATGAGACGCAATCAAAAAGGAAGAGAAAAAGAATCCTGAAGTGGTCGTTGATCGCCGCAGGCTCCGCCGCCGCCATCGCGGGCGTTGTGGTCCTGGTTCTTGCTTTGACTATCCCTTTTAGAAGCAAAAACGGTCCCATCAACGAGCCCGCCATAACGGGAATCGGCTGCCATGTTTTCCAAAAAGATGGCGATTCGTACTCGCTTATGCAAAACCACGGAGGATGCTTCGCGGTCTATAGCGGCAATGATTGCTACGTTGCCCCGACTTTGTCATATTCCGGGGAGAAAGAGGCAAGGCTGCAATCCGATGCCGTATCCTTCTCCTCGTCCCATTATTGGACGGTGGACTATCTGGAGGGGGAGCATATCTGGGACTATGTCGTTTATAAAGTTCATTTCGATTATCCCGGTTTTATTGGAACGAGGGTCGAAATGAAACTCTATTATCAATCCTTCGGTACGTCATTGCTATTCGATTTGCTTTAATCGGAATCAAATGGCCGCCCTCTTACTATCGTAAGCCTGTTTCCAAAATAGTATAATTTTGGGCATGATGAAAACGTTCAAAAAGGTATCTTTCCATGGAACCTTCCGCGATTATCAGCAAAGAATTCTCGATAATGCGAATCGTTACCTTTTGAACGGAAAAATCAATATTGTCGCCGCTCCGGGAAGCGGTAAGACCATCCTTGGCCTGGAACTCATCCGCAGATTGAACGAGCCGACGATCATCCTGTCCCCGACGACGACGATCAAATACCAATGGGGCGACCGCTTCGCGAAGAGCTTTCTCGAAGAAGGGGAGGACGTTGACGAATATTTCTCCTACGACCTCCATGAGATTACCCTGATCAACTCCATCACCTATCAAGCCCTGCATTCCGCCATGAACAAGCTGCCCGTGGAGGAAGATGGTGTCGTCATCGACTATTCGGACATCGACCTTTTTGATTTGGTGCGCCGGTTCGGCGTCAAAACCATCTGCGTCGATGAGGCTCACCACCTCCAAAACAAATGGCAGCAGTCCTTGGAACGGTTCGTCGAACAACTCGGCACCGACGTCCGCATCATCGCCCTGACCGCGACCCCTCCCTACGACGCTAATGAGTCCGAATGGGAGAAATACGAAAAGGTGTGCGGACCGATTGATGAGGAAATCTTCGTGCCCGAACTCGTCAAGGAAGGCACGCTTTGCCCACATCAGGATTACGTCATTTTCAATTATCCGACCAAAGAAGAAAGGGCAGTGTTCGCCCAATACAAGGGGAAGGTGCTGTCCGCCATCGACGCGTTGCGACAACTCCCTCTTTACGATCACGTCTACCAAACGATTTGCGATAAATACCGCGAGGACCGCGAGATGCTCTTCGAGGAGACCAGCGGCATCATTGCCTTGCTCACGCTCCTAGAAAGCGTCGGCATCGAAGTCGACACGAATATCGTAAAGTCGCTGACCACCAAGAAAAGCCTCCCCGCTATAAAAATCCCCGTCTACGAAAAGGCGTATCAATTTCTTCTCGACAGCGAATTCTTCCTATCCGAGGAGGAAAAAGAAAAAATCATTGGGGTTTTAAAGAGCTTTTCGGTCCTAGAGAAAGGGCAGATCGTCTTCGATCTCAAGGAAAAAGACAAGCATAAGTTGATTAGCTCCGTGGGGAAACTGCGCAGTATCGTCGCCATCGCGGAAGCAGAATCCAAGAACCTCGGGGATGAGCTTCGCATGCTCATCCTGACCGATTTCATCAAAAAGGAGACGATCAAGGACCTTTTCGGCGAACACGAACCAACGGAAATTGGCGCGACGACGATCTTCGAATCGCTCGCTAAGTCTAACCCTTCTTACAAGGTCGGTGTCCTTTCTGGCGGTCTTATCATCCTTCCGCTGTATTGCAAAGATCTATTGAAGGGGAAGAAAGTCCGGTGCACACGAATCGGGAATAGCAATTTCGCCGAGTTTGCTTTCGCCTCCCTTTCCAACAAAGAAAAAGTCAACCTCGTTTCAAAGCTATTCGAGGAAGGCGCGCTAAACATCATCATCGGAACCAAGGCGCTTCTAGGAGAAGGATGGGATTCTCCTTGCATCAATTCTGTGATCCTCGCCACCTTTGTGGGGAGCTTTATGCTATCAAATCAGATGCGGGGACGCGCCATCCGCATCGACAAGAACAATCCCAATAAGGTTTCAAACATCTGGCATTTAGCGACGCTCGAGCCGGATTACGTCTTCGAAGAATCCCTTTTGCAGCGGCTCGCGCTGAAAAGGACAGAGGATCGTAAGACCATTAAATCCTACGATTTCGAGACGCTCGTTCGTCGCTTCGACTGCTTCGTGGGCCCAAATTACGAAACCGGGGAGATTGAAAGCGGAATCGACCGTCTGACCATCATTCAGCCGCCCTTCGACGAAAGGGGAGTTGAGGCCATCAATGAGGGGATGCTTGCTCTCGCTTCAAAGCGAGACGATACGAAGAGCAAGTGGAGCGATTCCGTGAAGAAGAACTTTAAGCTCGTCGAAGAGGTAGAGGTTCCAAAAGAGAGGACAATCAAGCCATTCCATTATGTGAACATGGCGGGGATCATCCTTCTTTCGATGGGGGAAATCGCTTCAATCGTTTTCTTCTCCACGTGTCTACGCGCTTTGGCGTCGGGAGGGGCATCGAATCCAGGACTCCTTTTGGCGGCGATAATCGCACTCGGAATCATCGGTGTTGCCCTAGGTTTCCTGATTGGCAAAATCGTCTCCAAAATCGTCTCCCATTCCTCCCCGGCCAAGAACATGGCACACCTAGCCAAGGCATTGCTGAAGACTTTGCAGGATGCCAACGTCATCTCTGACCGCGCGGACCTGCGCATCACGGGGAATGATCTTTACATTGGCATCTACCTGACGAAAGGTTCCATTTACGAGCGGAACGTTTTCAACCGAGCGGTTACCGAGATGCTTTCGCCTATCGATGACCCCCGTTATTTGCTGATTCTTAAAAAGAGGGGGAAACTCGATTCCACCCAGTCTTTCTCCTGCCCGTCTATCCTGAGCCAGAAGAAAGCCATGGTTGAGCTTTTCGCCGAGAACCTCGAAGGAAGAGTGGGGGATTTCGACATCGTCTATACCCGCAATGAATTTGGGAGAAAAACACTTCTCAAGTGCAGAAAGAAATCCTTCTTGAACGAGAACGATAAGCTAATAAAAAAGAAGAAGAAAGTGCTGTCCTATGAAGTCGCGGCTCGTTGGATCATCAACGACGAAGTTAAAAAATAGCTTCTTTCCAGCCAGTCGAAAGCCTCGATGAAAGGAGGGGTTGCATCGAAAAAGGGCAGGGGGTTGCAACTCGCGCGCGGCACAGCCGGAATGTATTAAAAGCCCTCAAACCCAGGTGGCGAATACGTTCTTGATACATCGTCAGGAACGTTTTTCTTAAATCCGCGGCTTGCCCGTGTTTTTATTCAAAGCCCTAGGCGGGACAACTCTTTTCCATCCTAACTACGGACGAAGTGTCCATCTTCCCAAAACATGAATTTTTCATATGAAAAATCTGCGAAAAGTTGCTAAGATTCCATCCGCTGATGCGTAGTTATCCTCCGATAACGTAAGTCCAATCAGACTGCGTGACGGAGGTTTTTTATATGCAGGATAACAAAATGGCGGCAAAGCCGATTCGAAGGCTTCTTTGGTCGATGGGGTTGCCCATGGTTTTCTCCATGGTGCTTCAGGCTTTATATAACGTCGTGGACACGGTGTTTGTCATTAACATGGGAGAAGCAGGGGTTAAGGCCAACCTCGCCCTCACTTATGTCTTCCCTGTCCAGATATTCATGATTGCCGTGGGGGTTGGCACGGGGATTGGCATTAATGCCATGCTTTCTCGCGCCTTAGGAGAGAAAAACGGAAAGAAAATCGGTTTAATTTTGGGCAATGGCATTTTCCTTGGCCTAGCCTTGTACCTCGTATTCTTGCTTTTCGGTCTTTTCGCCTCAAGATGGTTCCTGTCCATCCAATCAAGCGACCCTGAGATCATTTCCCTAGGCTCTTCGTATCTGAGAATTGTGACGGTCTTGTCCTTTGGGGCGATCGGCTTTAACATCTTTGAGCGTTTTCTGCAAGCAACGGGCAGGACACTTCATTCTACGTTGGCGCAGGTTTTCGGCGCATTGACCAATATCGTCTTGGATTATGTATTCATCTATCCTTGCCAGATGGGCGTAGAAGGGGCGGCTTACGCGACCGTCATCGGGCAGACCGTGTCTTTACTGACTGCGATGGTGTTCCATTATTTTCTTAACAAAGAAGCGAAACATTCCTTTCAGGACATTCTGCCAAACTGGGGCATCATCGGCGGCATATATAAAGTCGGTTGGTCAGCGATGCTGATGCAGGCGTTGCTATCCATCAACATGTTCGTGATGATCCGCGTGTTCTCCCTTCACCCTCAAGGCGACCTAATTAACGGGGCGTATGGCATTTACTATAAGGTTGCCCAAATCGCTTTGTTCTCTTGCTTTGGCTTAAGCAATACGATTATTTCTCTACTTTCTTTCAACGTGGGGCTAGGGGACTTGCAACGTTGCAGGCATTGCGTCCTATGGGGCATCGTCGATACAGCAATCGTCGCTGGCGTGATCACGGTTCTATTTGAATCCTTGGCGGGCCCCATCGCCCAACTATTCGGCTTCGCTTCGGTGGGGGAGGATAAGGAACAAATCATCTCCTTATGCCAAACTTCCATTCGCATCGCCTCCGTCGGCTATGTCTTCATGGGGGCTTCCATTGCCGTTCAAGGCATCCTTCAGGCTTATCGCAAGGCGTTGACACCATTAATCATCTCTTTGCTCCGGCTGATCGTCTTATTGGTCCCGTTTGCCTTGATTTTCATCCATCGAGAGAGCGCGCCAACTCTCGTGTGGTGGGCGTTTCCCTTAGCGGAGGCGCTTACTTGCTTCTTCTCGATGTTGATTCTAAAAGCGACGTTATCAAAGCAGAACGAATTGAAGAAAACCACTGCAGAACCCGTGCGATTTCATGAATGAAGACGAAAAGAACAGCGTAGTATTTTGTCTGGACGAGGGTGACGAACTAGTCACGACGAGCGACCGCTTTCAGCGCATCGAGCACGAACTGGTTCATATGCTCTTTCGAGAAGGTTTTGGACGTTTTGGCAAAGTCGTTATACGGCATGAGATTATGGCCCATGTTCATATATACCATGTTGTAGTTGCGGTTCGCCCATGCAACGGGGTAATAATCCTCGCCTGATTCGTTATACCAAATCTCACCTTTTCGGTCTCCGACGGGGAAAGTGGAGTCATCGAGGGAAAGCAGGATATCGATATCTTCGTTTTCGCGCAGATCTTTCTCCCAACCATACCATTCGTTCGGCGAGGACATGAACGTTTCAGGCACATGAGCGAGAGCGGGGTGCGTGAGGGACTCGGCTTTCAGCAGCTCAGGGGTGGGGTTCCAAGTGTTCGTGCGGAAGTTGCCCGAACCTAGGAAAGTATTGAAATACCAATCCCAGGAAGAAGATTCGGTGGTGAATGCGCTGACGTGGAATCCAATCCAGCCTCCGCCGTTTTCCATATAGTTTTGAAACGCTTGGCGTTGTTCGTTCGAGTAGGGGTAGTTATTCAAGAACATCAAGGCGTCATAGTTCGCGAGATTGTCTTCGTTTACAAGACCAAAGTCCGTGGAGAAGTCATAAAGGAAGCCTTCTTTTTTCCCGATACGGGGGAAGAAATCGTTGCACTCTTTGGCGAAGTCTCCATGCGCGCCATCCCCACCTTCGAGGAATCCAAGCGCCAGGACACGGAAACAGGCGCAGACATCGCATAAGCCGCCTTCGTGCTCACCATATTCGTCCTTCCCACAGGTGAGGCAATACCGCCAATGTCCTTCTTCGTCTCGTTCCCAATCGCCCCATTCATGGACGTGAGGGGCAGAAGAAGTGGTTATGGACGAACTTGCGTTGCAACCGGTTGCACCAAGCAGCAACGGGGCGACGAGAATGGATAAGGCAGGGGTGCGTTTCATGGTATGTCTCCGGTAATCGGGCGAAGATATCCTATCGACGAACCAGCGATGGATGTTCCTTTCAAGCCCCATTTGGCTAAAATCCGTCTCAACTTTGTTCTTCTACGTTTCACATCCACACTTTTGCCTGGATTTGATGGATAATAGTCAGGATGAAATCAAGACAAGAAAACAGGTTCTTCGCCGTCGTGGACAAAGAAGGGGTCGCTCGAAACGACGAGCCTTATTTTGAAGATGGGTTGCAGGAAATAATCCGTTGCCACGAACTGAGCCTGCGCATCTCGTCGAAAAAGCCGACGGACGAAGACTATCACGCTTTGCTTTGCGAGCTATTCCAGACGGATGTGGATCCATCCGTTTCCATCGTTTCGCCGTTTTATTGTGATAATGGCTGCAGGGTCCAATTGGGCAAAAACATAACGATCAACAAAGGCGCAACTCTGCTCTCCGCCGGAATCATTGAAATCCAAGATGGCGTCTTGATTGGCCCAGACGTGAAGATCGCGACCATGAACCATGACCTAAAAGAGCGGCATCACAAGTTCTATTTCAAGAAAGTCACCATCAAGAAAAATGCTTGGATTTGCATCGGGGCAATCCTGTGCCCAGGCGTGACGATTGGTGAGAATAGCGTCGTTGCCGCAGGAGCGGTAGTGACCAAAGACGTGCCAGACAATACGATCGTGGGTGGCAATCCAGCCAAAATCATCAAGCATCTGGATTGACTGGCAGGGTTAAGCGAGGAAGGACTGAGACATATTGCCAATATCGGGTCGCGCCTGGTTCGAGGAGCGGTCCAAAAACGGAGCGGGAGTGCTTCCTTCTTTTATAGCACGGCGAGTCGAAAGACGATGGGCTTTCTAAGTTGGAATGAATGATCCCACGCGTCCTAGCAGACCTTATCAAAACAAAAATAAGCGGGTTTCTGCAGCAAAAAAAAGAACATTTTTTATATTCGCAATCGCTTATTTCTGAAGTAGTTTCAGAAAGTCTTCGCCTGGAATCGCCTTGCTGAAGTAGTAGCCCTGGATGTGGTCGGCTTTCATGTGAATGAGCTTATCGACGACTTCCTTCGTCTCAACGCCTTCGAATAGAACCGTCATGTTGCGGTGGCGAATGAAGGGAAGAAGGCCGAGGAAGAATTCGTCCTGGTCGTCATGGACGAGAAGGTCCGTCATGGACTTATCGAACTTGATAATGGAGACATCGAGCATCATGATGCGCGAGAGATTGGAATAGCCCGTGCCGAAGTCGTCGATGGCGATGCGGTAGCCTTGTTCGCGAAGCGCCTTGATGTTGTTCCCCATCGCAAGGTCTTCTTTTGCCGCGACCGTTTCGGTCACTTCGAAAACAATTTCATGGGGCTGAACGCCATAATCTGTGGCCAGCTTTGCAATTTCGTTGGGGAGATTAACATCAAGCAATTGCGCAGGCGCGAGGTTGATTTCAATGTAGTCAACTTTGCCGCGCAGGCTCTGGGCGAAGAATGCGAAGCACTTTTTCATGACGATGCGGCTAATCGCGCTGATCTTGCCAGAACTTTCGGCATAGGGAATCATCAAGGACGGCATGATCGTTCCGAATACCGGGTCTACCAGTCGAAGCAATCCTTCGGCGGCGATGAAACGTTTGTCGATCAGGGAATAAATGCCTTGGTAGTAGATGGAGAATGATTCTTCGTGAATGGCGCGTTCGAGGATGTGGTCCAGTTCGAATAGGAGATTGCCCGCGGGAAGGCGGAAGCGATTGAGATCCAATATTCTTGCTTCCGTCAACTTGAAAAAAGTGGTGGAGAAACCGACCAACGCCGTGATGCTTTGACAATCCTCGGGACAACGGACGAGACAGAATTTTGCTTCATAGAGGTAACTGATACCGTTATGGGTCATCGTCTTTTCGAATGCCGCAGCAATAGAATGGAGCATTTCCTCTTCTTTGCTGTGGTCGAAGAAAACATATGCGAACGTTGCGTCGCCGAGGAAGTAGACGGTTAGCGAGTGGTCGATCTTCCTCATGCACTCCGCCGTATGGGCGGTGCATGCGCGGAAGAACTCAATCGCTACCTCATGCGGATAGAGGTTGTAGATGGCCGATACGTTTTCGATATGGATGAACAAGACACTGAAGGAGTCCTTGAGGTCGAGCTGCCTTTCAACGTTGACGGTAAAAGGACGGAAACCGAGACAGCGCGTTTTGTAATCGATGAAGTTCTCGGGGCTCTCTATGAAAATGGAAAGCGTGAGCAAGGTGATGGCCGTAACGAACATCTCGATGAGGATGTCGCCGACGAAAAACTGGAAAATCGATGCGGCGACTTGAAGCAGGAACACCGTGACGATGGCAATGATCTGAGCGCTAGAATGATATTTGCGGCTGGTGAAAATGACGACGAGCGCGGCGACTAAGTAGAGGTAACTGACGACGTAAGCGACGGTCATGAATGGACCGCGCTGATACTTTGGCCCTTCCAAATAATCAAAGACGGATTTATTGAAGAAATTAATAATAAGGAAAACGGCGAGAATCAGAAAAGGGATAAGCAAAATGAAATAGCCCCATTTCTTTCTCTTCAAGCGATAGTAAACCTTGCCCAAGTTGCAGGCATAGAAGAACAATGCCAAGGCCGTTGCGGCTCGGGAAAGAACAAAAAACGTGTTGAGCAAAAACAAGACAGGAATAGGAATCTCCGCCAAAGAGGCCGTGATATCCAACACCGTAGCGATAAAGGCGCAGATGACGACCCCGAGGTAGACTTTGTTGCTCGTTCCGATTAATTGTCTCTTAAGAATAATCGAGCCCACTAAAAAGAAGAGAATCGTCAACGCCGCAATGTCGAGATAAAGATTAAAACCCATGTTTCGTCTTTTCCTAGTCCCATTGTACAGGGCTTTTGTAAAATGTCAGCGTAATTTCGCATATATGCGCGTAAATGTCGCGCACGTTACGAATATTTCCCAAACTATATAGAAAAACGAGCATAGAAGTGGGGTAGGCATATGAATTCGCGACGCTTTGACATGGCACATTCAACTTTCGCAGCGTGCGTTTCGACTATCGCGCCCATCAAAAACGAATAACCCACGGATAGAAATCGGAAATACCGAGTAGGGTTCAGGTAGAATTCGATGGGACGATTATAAGTCTCGAATGTTCTTCGCTCGCAAAATGGATGGCTTTCTGCGTGGAAAACACGCAAAAAATGGGATGTACCATCAAGGCATCCCATGCGTTCTTTTAGCCATCCTTTTCCCCGAATGTCTCGTAGAAGGCGATGACTTGCTGCCTTTTCCTTTGACGGTTTATCGGGCATCCTTTGATGGTCACTGTGACACTGTTTCTACGCATTTGGGAAGAGCCTGATTCCTTCACGGATGCGGTATCGTCTCGAGAATCTAATCCGTTCTTCGACATCCGCTTAATCGCGAGGCTCAAGAACCTTTGAACAAGGTCAAAAGAACGAGCGTTTCATCATAGAAAATAACGGAACGCGCAGGTTGTCTATTTATGCGCTCATTTCCGAAATAAACGCGTTTTTGCAGGTAAAAATGGCCATTCGACCATATTCTTTGTCCTCATTCCTCCAACGCTGGACAGTGATTATGCCTTTTGTAATTTACAAAAAAACAGTTGGGTGCTACCTTAATTCCGTTATAACGGAACGGGGGCTTGGCGCGGCGCGAATTGGAAATCGATTCCGCGTTTAGGACTTCGAATACGTTAATGGGGGATTCTATGGGACTGCTCGAAGACCTTATGGATTATTCCTCTTGGAAAAGTTCCAGGGAGAATGATCTTCGTGCTTATCGCCGCCAACAAGAAAGCAAACGCGATGCTACTTTGCGCTCGCTCGACGCCGAGGCGCAGAACTTGCGCGATGAGATCGATGCGAACCTGCGTCAATACGGCGAATTAAAGAAAATCGCGATGCAGGGCTTTGACATCGCCTTGAAGCGCCATGCGAAAGAGCAACTCGCTTCCGCGGCCTTGGATCTGAAACTCGAGGATTATGTTTCCGTCGGCACCCCTCCCTCCAAAAACCCCACGCAGCTAAAGCAGGAGATGGTCGCCTTGCTCCGGCGGAACAAGGACATCTTGGATAACCTTCTCCCCAAAAACGACGATCAGCATGTCGAAGCCCGTAGGAATTGCGAGGCCGATATCACGGCATGGCGCGAAAAAGAGGAAGCCGTCGACGCCGTGAAAATCAACGCCCTTATCGCGGACTATGCCGCAAGCCACGCGGAATGCCTTCCAGCCTACGAGGACATGACTGATCCTTCCTATCCGAGCGACCTTCCGAAAGAGGTGATTTTCGGTTCCTATGTCATCCCTTCTTTCGGCGACCTCTCGGACATTTCCTCGGATAGCCCTTTGCTTCTTCCTTATCGCCTCGACTTGTCCACCGCGGCGTCCATCTTCCTTAAAACCGATATCAACGACTACCAGAACGTCGACCGCATCGAGGATGAGCTCGTGGGTATCGCCCTGCGTATCTTAGAGAGCTACCCCGCGGGCCAAATCAAGGTCGGCATCTTCTCTCCTTCCCTCTCCTCACTGACGAAACTAGGCGCTTTGCATGCGTCGTTAGTGAAGGCAAACCTCTCGATCGTCAAGCAGCCCTGCCAGTCCAGGGAGGATTTAGCGAGATTACTTTCGGAGGTGGAGACCCGCGCGAACCTCGTTTCCGCCAAGCTCTTCGAGAACAACTGCCTCGACTTGCCCTCCCTTTATGAACGCGGGGTACGGACCGAGCCCTTCCAGCTGCTCATCGTCCATGAGTCGCTAGCCGATATGTCCCCAGACGTCCTCAACCGCCTTTATGGCTGCGCCTCTGGTCTAGCCAAATGCGGCGTGCGCTTCCTTCTCATCGATGATCCGAATCAGGAGAGCTTCCGCAACAAGCCGCAACAATTCAAAATCCGCTTGGAGCAGTTAATGCGTTGCTGCACGATCTTCGATGTCACCGGCGAATATGCCAAAGATGAATCGAGGTACCTCGTGGAATTGCCGCACCTCCATCCCTTCATCTCCGCCCAAGGCGTTTACAATTTCGTCCAGAAGCTCTTCCAGCACGCCGAACAGAAAAAGCCCGCCTTCCTCACCTACGAGGCGGTGGGATTTGGCAAGCACGACGCGGATCCCAACGAGTTCTCCTCCATTGAGATCCCGTGCGCTTTGGACGCTCCCGATGTCTGGGAGGTGGCGTTTGACTGCGTCGATAAGGCGCCGGTCGCCAACCTCGTCGTCGGCCAACCTGGTACTGGTAAATCCACCCTCATCGACGCCTTAATCATGAACGGCGCGATGAAGTACTCTCCCGATGAGCTGAACTTCCAGCTCCTCGACTTCAAGGACGGCGCCTCCTCCTATGTCTACACGATGGAAGACTGCCGCATCCCGCACATCAAAGTCGTGAGCCAAGAGAACAAAGTGGAGGATGCCGAGATTATCCTTTCCAACATCCTAAGCGAATCCGAACGCCGCAACCGCGAGTTCAAGGCGTTCGCGAAAGAAGCGGGGGTCACTATCCATAACATCTCCGAATACAACAAACACGTGAAGCAGATGGGCGGCACCCGCAAGAGCATGCCGCGCCTCGTGATCGTCATCGATGAGTGCCAATGCCTCTTTGAGGAAGAATCCCTCGCCGCGAAATGCGAGACTATCGCCCGCAAGTGCCGCAGCCAAGGCATCCACCTCATCCTTGCGACGCAGACGCTCTCCCACAAGATGCATGCGACCACCAAGTTCTGCAAGGGAATCTATTGCTTCTATGTCGACCGCGGCGATGCTGAGCAGCTCTTCGCCAACCGCAAATACGTGCCCCTCGTCGAGACTGAGATCCCCAAGGGCTCCTACATGGCGTTCGCGTCGAATGACGGCGGCAACAACTGCTCGAAGATCCGCATCGCCTACGACGGCGGACAGACCGCGAAATACGCGAAGGCCATCCGCGAGAAGTGGAGCGGGTACCCGATTAGCCTCGTCGTGATCGGCGATAAGGGACCTTGCCTCATCGACCGGCAGGACTACGACCGCTTCCGCGGGCTTTGCGACGAGTTCGAAGTGCCCGTCGGCGAGAACTACATGGACCGTGGTCCCGTCGGCGTCACCTATACGATGAGCCATCCGATGATTTGCCTCGGCACCAAGGAATTGCCTGGCCGCGAGATGCTCAAGCCATTCCTCATCGAAGCCTCTAGCAAGGGAATCGATACCTACTTGATCGACGCTTCACGAGACCAGAACCTCGCGCGCTTCGCATCGGGTTTTGGCAAGGAGAACATCCATGTTGGCGATGAGCGTTCCTACCTTGATTTCCTTGCAAAAACCATACAAATTCTGCAACAAAGGCTCGCGAATCCCCGCCAGGAAATGACGCCAGTCTTCTTCTTGATACACGGGTTAAGCAGCATCGCGGACTTCGCCAACGATGCAAAGCGCGTCACCTCCGAACCGCCCGCCCCGATGGCCGCGCCCGTCCCGGGTTCTTTGGGTAGCCACATCCGTTCCCTCACCGCCGCAAGGCAAAACAAAGAGACTTCGGTCAGCGGGAACAAAGGCCTGCTCAATGACCTGATCCCCGCCGCCCACCGCGCGAATATCTTCCTCGCCTTTAGCCTCGAGTCGCTTTCCCTTGTTTCAAACAACGGCGACCAAGTCTTCTCCTTCTCGAATTGCGGATTGCTCAGTTCCTGCGATTACAAGTTCCTTTCGCTGCAGTGTAGCGACGAGGCGCGCAAGATCATGCCCAGTTCCTTCAAGGAGAAGATGCTCCAAGGCCTCAGCGAGAACATGAGCTTCCTCAGCACCGAGGATGGATATGCCAAGCTTCGTTTCTATCAATGGAAGGAGGGTGAGTGACCATGATCATGAACCAGTCAATCGATCGATACGACTTCGATAGCCTTGAAGCCATTTACGAGGCGTCGAGGGATTTGCAAGCCCGCGCCGAGCGGCTCGCGGAAGTGGGGCAGATGCTCCGCGCCGAGATCGATAGCTACTCGGACGAATTCACCAGCATCAACTACGAACGCATCAAGGAAGCCTCCGAGCGCTACCTCGCCACCTCGAGGAGACTCGAGGAAGAGTCCTCGGAACTCGCCCGTTCGTGCAAACAACTCGCCGAGAAATTCGGCATGATCTTCAAATAAGGAGGACGAGCAATGCCTAACAATGGTGGAAAAGCGAGTCGAGAAGTCGTCTCTGGACTAATCTCCGATCTGCGGGAATTCGATGCTTTCGTGCTTGCGGAGGCGGATGCCATGGACCGCGAGACCGCGAATCTCGGAAGCGCGTGGCGCGATCCGCAATATGATCAATTCGCCGCGTGCATCAATGAACTGACCGTCGCGTTAAAGCAGGACCTCGACATATTCCGCGAAGCCGCGGATGCACTCCAGCGGAAGCTCGATATGTATGACTAGGAGAGCGTATGGACGTTGAAATCGATACCGATGCCGTCTTGGGCGGAATAGCCGATATCAGCAATCATATCGCGATGCTTCAAAGCGTCGCCTCGTACATGAACTCCCGTGTTGAGCGGGCGGGCGACGAGTTTACGTCGATCAACTATGACCGCGCCCAAAACGCCGCCCAGGAGATGAGCGAAAAACTCAACCGGATGCTGACGAACCTTGAAGAGGTCCAAGCATACCTCAATCGGATCGTTGGTCTGATCGAAGCCTATTTCAAAAACAAATTCTAAGAAAGGACACTATGCAAATTGATACGGGCGGAATAAACCAATGCAATCAAGCCATTCAAGACGCTTCCCGCGATTTGCAGCGGGCTCTCGTCTCGGAATGGGACGACGACGTGAAGTCATCCTTCGCGGGTTTTGCCCATCAATTCGAAGCACGCGCCAAATCAATGAGCGATACCATGAAAGCGGCCACTTCTACTTGCGCGGGCCTTTCCGATATCGATAGCCAAGCGTTGGCGAGCCGGGCGAGCGCATTGCTACAAAGGGCAAAGAAAATCTAGGAGGGGATATGAGAGCGCGCGTGAATGTCGGTGACGTTGCTGCCTTCCGCGAGGAGGTTCGAACCCAACGCGGGTCCACCATGGACATTGCGCACTCTTTTCGTGGCGCTATCGAAGGCGCGCGTTCCACGATCCAAAACGAAAAGTCGATTAACGAGAAGACATATGCGCAAGCCGAAGAAGGAATCCGTTCCTGCTCCTACCGCATCGAAAGACTTCGGGTAGAGCTAAGGCGCCTAGAAGCGCAGCTCGCCGTCACGCCTCCGACGGTTGCGAAAACCTACACCGATTCGGAAGGGAACACATGCGTCAGCATCGAGCCAAACCCAGCCTATGTTCGGCTTGAGAACGAAATCGCTAGCGTGAATGCGAAACTCTCCACCCTCGAATCGATCTCTTCTGAACTACGTTCGGTCTCCACCCAAGCTTCCATGAACATCACCCGCTTGGATAACGCGATGGACCGGCTAAGCAGTTACGAATCCGACATCGATGCGGATGCGCGCCTAGCGGTGGGCCTTCTCGAAGAAGGAGAGGGTAAACTGGAGAACATCATCGAGGTTCTCGAGGAATACCTCAAGCAATCCATCCACGCGGGAGGATCCTCTGCGACAGGATCTCTCGGTGGTGGAGGCGCGCCGATGCCTTCCCAAGCCCCGTTGCCACCCCCAGTCCCTGCGCCCGCGCCCGTGCCCATCCCGTTCATCGATGCCTCTTTCTTGGCACTTCGAACGAAAGAAGAAGTGCTGAACCAAGAAGGCCCTGGCTATCCTTTATCGCTCCGCCAAGGCATCTATGACCGCTATGCTGCGTTGCATGAAGCAAGCAGCGGGAGCCACGCCGACATGAGCGATCTTCTAAGCTACGATTATGATGATTTCCGGCGGGAAATCCACGCAAATCCGGCTTCAATTTCTCCTCAACTCGCTTCGAAAGAGACAAGGTTAAACGCCAAGATCGATCGCTGTGTGCGCCCGTTTTGCGTATGGGTTTATCGCGGTGCGGACGACCTAACGGATCTTCTTGGCAATGGCTATTGGAACCAAAGCGCAGAAGAATTAACCAAAGCAGCGGTGGGGAAGCTCTTCACCGACGGATCCTTCCTTTCGGCGAGCTTCGAAGAGGACGATATCCTCTCTTCCAATACATTCGCCTTGCGCATCCCGCTCGATTGCCTTGCCGCCTTTGTCCATGACATGGATTCCTTTGAGGCGGACCGTCACGAGGTCGTCTTGCCCTCGGGATTGCTCTTTGAGGTGCGGGGGGTTTATGAAAGCAGGATGGGTGGATACCGCGTGGAGTGCGACGCCATTGGGAGGAAGAACCCATGACCGACCGTTACTTATGGAAACCCGGCGACATCAAAGTGCTCTCGTCCTCGCAGGGGTATGCCCCCTTTGTGGAAATCAATTCCGAGCGCCGGTTCGAGCGATATCCCTTCTATCGATACCTCAGCAACGAGGACTACGGCTATGGCGGGGAAATCGCGGCGAGGGCCATATCGGAGTTCCTGACCGCGAACAAGGTGACCAAGTCCGAGGCGAATGCCTATCTCGCCCACTTCGCCGAGGCTTGCCGAAAGTTCATCGCGCCAAACGTCCGCCTCACTCAGGAGTTATGCCTTTACGCCAAAGCCCTCTTCCTCGATGCCCTCGAGAAGAAGGGGATCCGCTATAGCGACCAAGAATGGAGCCAGATGCTTCAATAGGAGGAACCATGTACTACGATAATGATTTCAATCAAGCAATATCGAAGACGCGCGCCGATCTACAAAGCGCCTTCCAAGCCTATAAGGCCCGTTCTTCGAGCAATGACGCGGATAACGCATCCTGGGAGGCTTCCCGGAAGGATATCGAGCAAAAACTGGCGCAGGAATTCACCTCTTTTGAACCCACTTATGTGCTGCCTTTATGGAACAAGTCGCTTCAAAATGCGAATGGCCTTGCCGACAAGGGCTTGCCGAAGCAGGTGAACCTCGGCAGTTTATGGCATTACATCGACTTCATCCGCTCCGCTCCTATTAGCGCGAAGATTATTGCCTATAACCGCGATTATCTGAAAAGCTGCCTAGAGGAACTCGCGAAGAATTATGTGGCCATCCTGCGCTATCTGAACAAACAGTCTTTGCAACGCGCTGGAGTCAACGGACCGGAATGGAAGACCGCCGTCTCCACGGGCAAGAAGATTTTGGATGAGCTCTTCTCCAAAACGCTTCCCGCTTTGGCCCAACGCGAGTTCGATGCTTTTATCCTCGACGTGGAGAATAGCGTCGCCTAAGGAGGAATGAATATGCCCACTCAACCGCAAAACCCAACGAGTAGTCCGAATCTATCCGCCCGCCAGGACATTTACGACTTCTTCCGAAACGAAAACAACAAGGCGGTACTCTGTGATACCCATCCCGACGCGAACGATGTCATGAAGTTCGGGACTTTGTATCGCAGCGACTACCGCTACGTCATCCAAAAGCATCCATCCAAATCCGTTGCCGTTTTGTTGTCCGTGTTCTTGACGCTCGGCTGCTTTGGGATGAACTTCCTTAGCGACTATTTCATTTGGGCGATTCCGCTAGCCTTACTTATAATCGGGGCCACTTCTATGCTTTTCGCCCGCCGCTACAGATGGCCAAATGAATGCTACCCAGCCTGGACATTCGCGCTCCCCATGGTTCCTTTCGGAGGACTGCTGGCGTTCTTCTATTTCTCCCCGGGGACGTTTAGCTCGGCATTCGCGCTGCTCGGAGGCGATAGCATTCAGTTCGATGCGGGCATGCCCGAAGCGTATAAACCCATTTGGATTTTCAAAGTGGTCGCGCTTGGTATCGTTCTCGTCACCTGCATCTTCAACGTGATCATGGCGAAGGAGAAGACCGCGGGGCTACTCGCTCCCTTAACGGCGGTCTTCTCCTTCTCGCTCTTCGTGCTCTTGTTCCATTTCGCGCTCACGAATGACACGATTTCCGCGGGCGTCTCGGGCAATACTTTCCTGATGAATATTTTCCTTGGTACGCTTGCTCTTGCGGTTGCCCTAGGGGCCGATATCGGCTTAGGGTTCTTGATGAGGGGGATTTACAAATAATGGGAAAATCCATCGTAAAACCTCTGTCGATTTTGTTTTTAGTAAGTACTTTGTCCTCCTGCGGAGCTTCCACGTTTCTCCGCAATCATCTCGATGCTCCGAACGTGTCGCTGACCAAAACGGGCCTTTCCTGGGATTCCATAGAAGGCGCGGATTATTATGAGGTCTATGACGCGCGAAGCGGTACGCTGCTGGAGCGAACGATCTCTTCTTCCTGTCGGCTTTCCGATCTGGTCGAAGACACCGAGGTCTATGTCGTCGCATGTCAAAGACAGCATCATTTCTACGCGAGATCTTCGTCTCCCTCGAATCATGTTACTTTCGCCGGGCTTCCCTTTTTGTCCGCGCCTAGCACGTTGGAATTATATGGAGATAGTCTTCATTGGTCTCCCGTCGACGGCGCAGGTTATTACGAGATCTACGACGGTGTCACAGGCGCATTGTTGGTCTCGACGAGCAAAAATTATCTAGACCTTCCTTTCGACCTCTCGGCCACGTCGGTCTTCGTTCGTTCATGCTACGCCCAGAAAGAAGCACACGGACTCCGTTCTGCCCCAAGCAAGACGGTCGCTGTGATTAGCAGCGTGCCACGGGCGGAAGAAATCATTCATATCGGTCCAGAAACGAGCACCTATACCCATTCCCAAACATCCGTCGGCTCCATCGTTATCGATGCACGCGATACGCCTCTTACGATCAATGTGAACGCCGATGTATTCGGCGGTTCCTTGCCCGCGTTTTCTGCCCCTGAGGACATGAGCGCCCTCGTGACATTCCGTGTGGACGGCGATTTCCATATCGTAGGCGGCTCGGGTATGTGGACCAATGCGCCGACTCCGGCCATCCAGATTAACAATGTATGTTTTTCAGGCCCAGGATCTTTGGAACTTTACGGCGGCTTCATCGGATCTGCGACTCAAGCGAAGTATGCCGATGGTGTGCCCGCTTTGGTATGCGTTACCGCGGATATCCAGAACGAATTAACCTGCTATGGTAGCGATGGTCAATCCGCTGATGCATGGGCGGACGATGAGTTCCGGCCAGGAAACGGTGGGGATGGCATCATCACCAAGAGCTTAACGCTTAGAGGCATGAACGCATGGCTAAAAGCATATGGCGGCAACGGTGGCTCTTCCATCGGCGTTGCCGTCGATGGTAAAGCCGGGCTACCAGGGAAAAACCGCGACGGAGGCTTAGGCCAAAACGGCCAGGATGGCAAAAACGGTGGCAACGGTGGCACTGCGCTAAAAGCGGAAAGAGTATTGGTGGATGACGTTATGAAGAGTTCCACGTTTCAAGGCGGCAACGGCGGCAATGGCGGCAGCGGCGGCAATGGCGGCGATGGTGGTCGCGGTGGCGACGCCGAAGGGTCTTTCGTCGGAAGAGGTAGCCGTGGCGGAAACGCTGGAAGCGGCGGCAATGGCGGCAATTCCGGTATGCCTGGATACGGGTTTGAAATCGGCGAATTAACCGGTGGCGTTTCCTGGCTCACGCCAACCATCGGTTCCCTTGGGAAACCTGGTAACGGTGGCAATGGCGGTAACGGCGGCGAAGGCGGCATGGGTAATTTCGGCAACTTCATCGGCGATTCCGATGGTGGAACTGGCGGAAACGGCGGTAATGGCGGCGCTGCCGGCAAGTGCTTCATACGTAATGGCGAAGCGATCCTCAATGGTGAGATTTACATGCCTTATTACGCATCCGCCAATACGGCGCGTCCTGGAAGAGAGGGCTCTGCTGGAATCGGTGGCGCCCCTGGCGAGAACGCTTATGGCAAGTCCGGTAAGGCCGGCCAAAAAGGATTGGACGGAAATCCGGGAATATTCTATTAAATCTATTGTTTTCCACGCAAAACCCCAATTATTTTTAAATCGATAATCCTCAATAGTCCCGATTCTCCACTGCGGAAAAGCGCTGTTCTAGTCAAGAGAACGACTGAAAAAAGCTAATGATGATAGGCAACATTTCAATATCTGAAATCCTGTTTTTTCGCATACGCCAGAATCCGGACGCACAAGAAGGTGAATCGGGTATA
>JAFSVB010000055.1 GCA_017450325.1 Bacilli bacterium
AACCCTCCAAGGCTTTGTACTCGGCATCGGTCATTCTTACAGAGAGAACAGGCATGGATATCCTCCTTAACTACATTTGTAGTCACTACAATTGTAGTATATGTAGTCTTGCCCGTCAATTGCGTGGCAAGGCCTCTTGGGGGCGCGAAGAGGTGACCGCTTAGTGGAAGGCAAAGACCACTATCTCTCTTCGCCGATCAGGTATGCCAAATAATACGGGAACGTCGAGTAAGGAGGGGCAACCCCAATGTTATTGGCGGTCAATTTGATGCATTCTTCGACCTCGGGGTACTTCTTCTTATCAGCGAGCACGGTTCGACTGGCTTTCGCGTGCCCTCCTTTCGGCTTGGCTTCAACTAAAGTCGGCTTGGCATGGAAAGGCAGGATGAAATCGATCTCCAGCCCATTCTCGTTGCCATAGTAGTACAACGGTTCGTTTTGCTTGATCAAAGCGTCCGCGACGACGTTTTCATAGATGTATCCTTTGTATGAACCGAGGTTGCCGGTGAAGACGTTATTGGACGCCCCATCATCCAGCATTGAAAGGAAGAGACCCGTATCCTGCACATAGACCTTGTAGGCGTCGGGATCAGCATAGGCTTTTAAGGGCAAAGATAACGCGTTTAAACGATGGCATTTGCAAAGCAAACCAAATTCGCAGAGCCACTCCAGCGCTTCGACAAAGGCACTTTTCCGTGGCTTCCCTTGGATTTCGCGATAAACGAATTTGCTGTTTTCCTTGGCAAGTTGGGAAGGCACGGAATCGAGGATCAAATCGAGTTTTTGCCGAAGGGTTTCATCGATTCTCACCGCGCCGGTTTTGTCGACGAACCGGCCGAAATCCCCGCGATATTCGACCACTAAGCTCCGCTGCTTGGCGACGACTTCGGACAGGGAATGGGTTTTGAGATAGATGTCGACGACCTCCGGCATGCCGCCGACAACGAGGTATTCCTGAAACAGGCGCAGCATTCGTTCGTGAATTGGCGCGGCAACGGGAGAACGAGTCGCGAAGCAATCCCGCAGATACTCAAGCGTTATTTGTCCTTCGCCGACGGCGAGAAGGAATTCTTCGAAATCCATCGGGCACATCGTGAGAATCGTCTCGCTTCCCGTTGGAACGTCGCCATCGGTCTCCCTGTTATATCCCCGAATCCCAAGCAACGAGCCCGAGGCGACGATGTGGAGACCGGTTTTGGCGCAAAGGGGCTTGATAGAATACCTGGCTCGCGAGCACTCTTGCACTTCGTCAAGGAAAACCACGGAACCCTCTGAGAAGTCACTGCCGGGCATCATTAACGATAGTTCGGTCAAGAAACGATCGATGCCGTGGTCGAAATCCGCCCGTTTGAAAATGTCTTTAAACGCGGGCGAATCCTTAAAGTTGATGACGTTGACATGACAATAATGAGAATGGAGAAATTCTAGAATCGTCGTTGTTTTTCCGACTTGACGCAAACCTTCGATAACAAGACCCTTTCTCGTTGCCGATTGACTTTTGTGCCATGCTTCAATCTGCTCTGTAATCTTTCGATAGAACATGGAATGTCCTCCAATTTCGTTAATATTATTGCACTTTTTCGGCCGAAAAACAGCAATATCAATACACTTTTTCGGCCGAAAAAAAGCAATTCGATGAATGAAAAGGCAACAAATCAGTCGCAATGGGACGGGCAAATAACAACAGAAAAGTGCCTCGCCATCGGATTATTTTCTACAGTGGAGAGGCACTAGTAAACGAGCGAGTGTTATTCTTCGTCAAAGCGATCGTCTTCTTTACCTTCTTCTTTGGATTCGCCTTCGCTTTGGGAAGGGATTTTCTTATAGATGCGGATCGCGCGGACCAATGAGACGATGGCGATGACGATCATCAGCGAGGGAACGAGGGTAAAAGGAACGTACAAAAAGGCAGGGAATCCGCTATGCTGGGGAAGCACCGTGAACGTGACAACGATGAAGGCAATGGCGGCGGCCACGATGAGTGAGCTTGTCAAAATGCTGACGGCGAGCCATGGTCCCCTGTTGACCATCGTGGGTTTTCCCATGGAAGAAGATGACGACCTATGGTGAGAAAAATGGTGATGATGGTGCAGGTGGCTGGTCGTGTGATGATGGTGATGATGATGCATGCTCATGGTTTGGCCCTCCTTTAACAGATTGCCCAACGCGAAAGTATAGGCACGCAGGGATAAGCGCGCAATCGATAACGGGGAAATCGTCGACTATATGGGCGCAATTCACGCCTTTGCCAACATTTAACAAACAACATATTTCAAAAGTTTGATAAATCGTTAAAAAACAAAAAAGTTGGCATGCGACGGGACTTCCCGCTACCCCACGAATATGAGAAGAGATTTCATCGTTCGGTCTGCCCGTCTTGCGTATACATGGATTACGGGTATAGTGAAACCATGATCCCCATCTTCGCCGACAAAGAAACCGAAAAGATCTTCAATCAGCTGTTCTCCAAGCGCATTCCATCTGACATGAGCAAGATTGCCCTGCGGAAGCTGATGATGATCGACGCCGCGATGACGTTGACGGATCTAAAAGCGCCGCCGGCCAATCGCCTTGAACCATTGAAAGGCGATAGAGCCGGGCAATGGAGCATCCGAATCAACGACCAATGGAGAATCGTCTTCACCCCCATTTCCGGCGGAAGCGATTACGAAAACGTGGAAATCGTTGATTATCATCGATAGGAGGAAGGGAACATGGCTAAAATCGAAACACCTAAGATGAGTGAAATCCTGAAAGAGGAGTTCATGGATCCCCTTGGCATTTCGGCGTATCGACTCGCCAACGACATCGGCGTCCCCGTATCCCGAATCCAGGACATCCTCCATAATCGCAGGAAGATCACGGCCGACACCTCGATCCGCCTCGGTCGGTATTTCGGCGTGAGCGAGAGGTACTTTCTTAATCTACAGTCCGATATCGACATCAGGAATGCCAAGCCCAAGATCGACGAGGCTCTCGTCAAGATTCGGCCCGTCGCCGCTTAATAAGTCTATTCACCCGGCGCCTATTTTGGCTTGCATGCCTCCAATTCATTCGATGGCGCCTATCGAATCCAGAAATTCATTTTGATGAGAATCCACCCCTGCAGGTATGTCTTCAAACGGTCAGGAATGAGGCGTTTTCTTTGTGGCGAACGATTTAACAAACAACATATTTCAAAAGTTTGATAAATTTGTTACCCTAAGGCCATGGCCACCATCAGCGAGCTTTTAAAAGAACTGCGTTCCTTGCCTTTGGGTAACGTTTACGAGAAGACGATCGCGGGCAAGACCTACTTTTACCATCATTACTTTTTGGAAGGAAAACGCTACGCCAAAATCGTCCCTTTGGATCAAGTTGAGGCGCTGCGGGAGCAAATCAAGCGCCGCAAGGAGATTGAAAAAGAATTGCGCAGCCGCTCGGGCAAAGACGTTACCCTTTCCCCCGCGGCCGCTTCCCTTACCGGCTCTGTCATGAACGGCAACCGCGCCGTGGCCGTCTTCGAAAGCGGAACGCTCGTCCACATCGACGAGGACCTCGCGCCGCTATCCATCGTTTCTACGCGCTCCTTGGAACGTTTTTTGCAACTTCGCGTCCTGGACATGAGCCGCACTAACGCCCGCATCTTGCGGCGGGTCCTCAACATCCACGTGGACAAAGACTACAAAACGGCCCTCTATTCCTACGCTTTGTCCGTCTATGACCGTTATTGGTTCAAACCCAAGCGTTCCAAGCTAACCTACGATAAGTTGGCTCTGCGCGACGATTTGCTCTTTGACACCGCCTTGCGGGGCGAAGTGAACGAACTCTATGGCAAAGCCAAACTTTCCCCAGAATTGACCACGACGGGAAGCTTCGAGAAAGGCTGGCGGAACATCGATGGCGTCTGGTGGCTTTACAAAAGCGGCAATGCCGCGCAAATCTTTTCGGAGCTCTTCGCGTCTTCCTTTGCGGCCTTGATGGGCGTCCCGACGGTCCGTTATGAATATGCCGACGGCTACATCCGCTGCCCGAACTTCTCGTCCACCACCAACTTCGAACCCATCGCTTCTTTGGCGGGAGACAACGAGGACTACGCCTACTTGTTTGAGCTTTTCTATGGGATGAGCGTCGACATTGCAAAGCAATATCTCCTTCTTTCCGCCTTCGACGCGGTGATTTATAACGTCGACCGCCATAATGAAAACCTCGGGTTGCTCCGCGACGTCGGTAGCGGCGCCATCATCTCGTTGGCACCCAATTTTGACAACAACTTGGCCCTCGTGGCCACCAACGCGCACCTGAACCCCTACCCAAGGAAAGACGGGTTCATCGGTCTTTTCGTTGGCTTCCTAAACCATGACGAACGGGCAAAACGTCTTTTCCGCGAGCTTCGCTTCCCTGACATTAGTCTTGATTCCATTCAAAGCATTGTGGACGCTATTCCGCTGGATGTTCCGGACAAAGGCGCGATCGCCTCTGCTGTTTTGGCGCGGTACCAATATGTGAAATCCCTTATTTAACAAACAACATATTTCAAAAGTTTGATAATATCGACGAGGAAAAGGCGGTGAGAATTCAACGCTTTTTCTTTACAAGGCTTGCACTCCAATCGATTGGTTTGCCCGTCTTTATATTGAAGCTGAATCCGATGACTTCACGGCTAATGAAGTACCGGTTCGACAACAGTTTGACTTGGTGGACCTTGTCGGGGTCGAACCGCCGAGCCGCGAAATAACGAGAAAACCGCCCGAAGGCGGTATCTAATCAATTTGGTGGACCTTGTCGGGATCGAACCGATGACCTCCTCCATGCCATGGAGGCGCTCTCCCAGCTGAGCTAAAGGCCCACAACGCTTTTCAGCGTGAAATACTTTAGTAATCTTATGGACTTTAGTCAATCATATTTTTCTCTTTTTTTGCAGAAAAGGTTCCTAAACGGATGCAGTAAAATCGCTTCTTTGAAAAGCAATAAGCGAAAAAAGAGTGAACTTTTGCGGGCCTTTTTGCCATAATCGCAGCATATTTCATCTGGAATACCATTTTTCTAGCATCGAAATAAGCTAGAAAAAAAGACGCCTCGAGGACGTCTTTATCATGCTCGCTGGCGCGCTTGATACGATTCGAACGTACGACCCCTTCCTTAGGAGGGAAGTGCTCTATCCAGCTGAGCTACAAGCGCAGAGTGGTCGGAACGGCGGGACTTGAACCCGCGACCTCCTGGTCCCGAACCAGGCGCACTACCAAGCTGTGCTACGTCCCGTTAGCCTTCTCAGGCGGGCAAGATTATATATCGAACCTTAGAGGAATTCAAATAGACTTACTTGATTTGTTTCGCTAAGTCCTTTCAAGACACCTAAATCGTCCAGCTTTTTCAGAAGTGAATTGCTTAGCCTCGAAGCGCGTTCAAGGAGGTCTTGTTTAGAGATAAACCGCTTCTTCTCACCGTATTCATTGGTCTCTTCACGGGCATCGCAGATGGATTTAGCGACGCTTTGTCCAAGACCTTCGATGACGGAGAAAGGCGGAATCAGGGCTTTGTTCTCGTGGTCGACGACGAACATCTTGTAGTCGGAACGATAGAGATCGATATTGGAGAACTTATAGCCGCGCTCCAGCATCTCCAAAGCGACCAGCAACGTCTTGTATTGCTTAACCTCTTTCGTCGAAAGCGGGTTATCGCGGTCCTTCATGCGCGGCCCCCACTCCTTGATGCGGTTGATGACGGAATCCTCTCCCTCGATCATGGTCTTGATGTCCCAGTCGTCGCTGCGGATGGAGAAGAAGACGGCATAGAACTCCAGCGGATAATAAAGTTTGAAGTACGCCACGCGCACAGCCATCGTAACATAGGCGACGGCGTGGCCGCGGGGGAAGAGGTATGCGATCTTGTTGCAGGAATCAATATAGAAATCCGGAACGCCATGGGCGCGCATTTCCGCTTCTTGGTTCGGCTTAAGCTTCTTGCCCTTACGGACGCCTTCCATGATGGTGAAGGCGAGAGAAGAGTCGAGGCCCATCGAAATCAGGTAGGTCATGATTTCGTCACGGCAACCGATAATCTCATTGATGGACTTGCCCTCTTTGATCAAGTCTTCTGCGTTACCCGCCCAGACGTTGGTGCCGTGGGCAAGGCCCGAGATGATGATGAGGTCGTTGAACGTCTTCGGGCGAAGGGTGGAAAGCATCTGCATGCCCTGCGTGGTTCCAAATTCCGGAAGCGCGGCGGCGCCGGTATCGTAACCGAGGAAATTCCGATGCATGTTCAAGGCCTTTTCGGAGCTAAAGAGCGAAAGGACCTTCGGGTCATTCGTGGGAATGTCCTCGATTTTAACGCCCGTAAGGTCGCGATAATAACGCATGGCCATCGGGTCGACATGGCCCAAAATATCGAGTTTAAGGATTTCGTCATGGAGTGCATGGAAGTCGAAATGCGTCGTGAGCCAATCGGAATTGATGTCGTCCGCGGGATGCTGGACGGCGGTGAAGTCATAGACCGAGCGGTCGGCGGGAATGACGACGATACCGCCTGGATGCTGACCTGTCGTGCGCTTAACCCCTTGACAATGCGAAGCGATATAAGCGATGTAGTTCGAACTGATTTGGTCTAGGTTACGCCCGATTTTCTCAAAATAGCCGCGCACATAGCCGAACGCCGTCTTCTCGGCGACCGTTTCGATCGTGCCAGCGCGGTAGACGTTGTTCGCGCCAAGGAGGTCGCGGCAATAATCGTGGGCGCGGTGCTGCGATTCGTCCTCGAAGTTCAAGTCGATATCCGGAACCTTATCCGCATGGAAGCCAAGGAACGTTTCAAAGGGGATGTTCTGACCATTGCCCTCGAGCTTATGGCCGCATTTGGGACAGGTACGGTCTGGTAAATCGAATCCCGAGCGGTACTTTTGGGTATCCATGAACTCCAAATAATGGCAATGTGGGCAATGGTAATGGGCGGGCAAGGCGTTGACCTCGGTGATCTCCGCCATCGTCGCGGCGAAGGAAGAGCCGACGGAGCCACGGGAACCGACGATAAAGTGCTCCGGCTCGGCATTGGCCAGCTTGATTAACCGATGGGCGATGTAATAGGTGACGGAATAACCAGAGGTGATAATACCCGTCAGCTCCTTTTGCAGGCGCTCCCAGCAGAATTGCACCGCTTCTTTGACCTTCGGGTCATCGTCGAAGGTGTAGTCGTAGTTCTTATGGAAGTTCGTCTCGCAGAGTTCGCGGAGGATTTTATCCGAGTTCGGAAGGTTCGCGTCCGGGGTATAGGTCTTCTTATCTACGATGACGATGTTATCTTCCATCATGTCCGCGATGAGGTTGGAATTGGTAACGACGAATTCCTGCGCCTCTTCCTCGCTGCACCACTGCCTAAAGGAATCGAGCATCTCCTTGGTCGTGCGGAAATGCTGGTCCGGGTTTTCAAAGTAAGGCATTTTTTCACGTGCGGGCGGGAAGAGAGGATGGGAACCGGCGCCGATGCCCTTCGCGGAAATGAAGACGTCGCGGTAGATTTTGTCGGATGGGTCGACGTAATGGGCATCGCCCGTCGCCACGACGGGTTTTCCGGCGATGCGGGCGGCCTCGACAATATCGCGAAGCAACATGATGAGGCGCTCTTTGGAGGCGATGCGGCCCATGTTGATGAGATAGGAATAGTTCTCAAGCGGCTGAATCTCCACGAAATCATAGAAAGAGATGACCTTCACCAAGTCCTCGCGGTTGCGGGTCATGGCGGTGTCAAAGACCTCGCCATTGAAGCACGCCGTGCCAAGGAGAAGGTGCTCGCGGTGGCTATTTAACAAAGCGCGCGGCATCTTGGGGATACGCGCCATATAGGTGGTTAAGCTTTGGGTCGTGAGGAAGAAAAGGTCATGGATACCCTGCTTGTCTTTGGCAAAAGCCGTGACGTGATGCTCGTGGATATGACGGAAATACTGACGGTATTCCTCCTCTTTTTTCTCCCATTCCAAATGGACGATGTCGTTGGGGTCATCGGGATTTCCTTTGGGCAAATCCGCGGGATCGGGAATCTGCAAGGAATCGAGGTCGCAATGACGGATGCCAGGCTTTAACGCATTAAGGCGGAAAACGATTTCCTGCCAGCCTTCGTTAAGCGCGGTGGCGTCATAGACGGCGCGGTGGGCGTCTTCATCGTCATAGGATTCCCCTAGGCCAAGACGGCGGAGCATGTCGCCCTCGCGGTGTCTTGCGGCCGTTGGGAAGAGGAAACGGGAAAGGGCGACGGTATCGATGACGGGATTGCTAATCGGTTCCAGCCCGCGGTCGATGAGGTGGGAATTGAGAATACCGACGTCGAAGGGGGCGTTGTGCGCGACGAGGATGCAGTTCTCGAACATGCGTCGAATTCGCGGCAAAACCTCCTCGAATGTCGGGGCACGGAGCAAATCGGCGGGGTCGATGTGGTTGACTCTTAAAGCGCCTTCGGCATCCTTTAAATCGGTTTGCGGGTTAATCAGCGTGCCATAGGAATCGACAATGTGGCCATCCTGAACCACGACGCCGCCGAACTCAATGATCTTGTCGTGACGGCAGGATAGACCAGTGGTTTCGGTATCGAATACACAATACCGGGCGCCTTTTAGGGGGATATCCGCCGGATTCATGGTCGGATGCAGCGAAGGGTCGAACATATAAAGCTCGGTGCCATAGAGAATCTTCAATGGCTTCTCGTCCGTGGTAGAGCCCTTTAAGGAATCGACGTGGGCATCGCGGGCATATTGGGCGGCGGGGAAGGATTGGACCGCGCCATGGTCGCATAATCCGATGGCCGTCATGCCCATGGCCCTGGCGGCTTCATAGAAGTCCTTGAAAGGGGCGATGCCATCCATCGTCGACATATTCGTATGCAAGTGCAGCTCGACGCGTTTCTTCGGTTCTTCGTCCGTGCGGAACGTCTTGTCAGGCAAGCGATTCATAAAGTGGACGATGACGACTTTGGATTGCGTGAACTTATCGATGTCGATCGCCCCGCGAACGCGGTATTTCTGACCTGGGGCGAGCTTCTCGAGCTCCTCTTTCTTCACGCGGCCTTCGAAAGCGCGCAGATTGATCGCATTGGAAGAATCGCCCATCGAGAAGGAATTCGACGCGCGGCCGTTCTTGCCCAAGCTGAACTTCACTTGGAAGACTTCGCCCTCAAAGTCGACATTGCACGGGGCCATATGGAAAATCTCGTCGATGCGTTGGACGATGGCATAATTGCCCTTTGTCCAGACGCGTTCGCGGTTCTCCTGCTCTTTCTTCCATTCGCGGCGCGCCTCGAATTGATGGAAGAGTTCCTCTTCGCCAGCGGTCCGGTAATAGACGGCGTCTTGGTTGATGAGGCGGGTGGCCTCATCTTCAGGTTCCTCGTCTTCGTCATCGTCATCATCGTCATCATTGTCATCTTCGTCGTCTTCCTCTTGGGATGAAGAGGCATCAAACGAAGCCGTTTCTGTAGCATAGGAAACAGGCTCAGCCGGTTCCGAAATCTCCGCAGTTTCTACTTCTTCCACGGAAATCTCCGCAGAATCGGCTTGGATTTCTATTTGCTGAGATGGCTCACCGATGATGGCTTCTAGCTCTTCTTCGGAAGGGCCTGCGGAATCGAGGTTCAGGATTTCCTCCATAAGCGCTTCGTCCTCGGTGAGCTTTGCGCTATGTTCCATCCATTTTTCCACCATGGCATCGCCATCAGGGGTTGGAGTCCCATATTCCTCGATAATGATTTCTTCCGTCTCTTCTTGGGTGGGCTCTTCTGCAGATGCGATTTCTTCTTCCACCGCTTCTAAAACTGGAGCAGTTTCTTCAAGGGATTCTTCCTTCGGTGAGAAAACCGCCTCTTCCGCGGAAGCAGGCTCGGGCTCTTCCTCGACGACCTCTAGTTCAGCCATCGTCTCTTCAATCGACGGCTCGGGCTCGCTCACGGGGTTTGGCGCGGTCTTGGGTTCCTCATTGACGGTCTCAAAAGCAGGCTGTGTCTCTTCGGCCGTCTCAGGTGCAAACTGTGCTTCCGTTACAACAGGTTCAGGTTCTGGTTGGGTTTCTTCGGCAACAGGCTCCGGTTCAGGCTCTTTGACGGTTTCCTCGATGACGAAAGGATAGTTCACGTACTTCAGCAAATCGCGGAAGTCCTTGATGGAGCGTTCCGAACGGTCGCGGGCCTCTTGATTTGGATAGGAAATAAGCAATACGCCCTGTTCTTTCTTATCAAGCGATGCAGGTGGGATCGCGCCATAACGGGCGAAGTACCATTCGAAGAAAAGCGAAGCGACATCTTCTTCCGTCGGGTCATTGAGATAAGTGAATCTCAACGTGTATTCGTATTGAATGCGAGAAGATGCTTGAATGAACTCATCAAGAAGCGCGTATTCCCAAGGGACCGTCTTTTCAATGACCATATCCACTTGGTTCTTTTTGTAAGGGTTTCGTGCAGCGAGGACAAAAGAAAGGTCAAAACGGTCGGTATCCTCGATGCCGACGGACTGAAGAAAACGCTGAATCTTCGTAAGCATCCGCAAACCCCCTTTTTAGAACAACGCGACGACGTCTTTCACCGCGATCAAGACCATCAAGCCGATGAGCAAGAACAAACCGACGGTGGAGACGATGCCCTGCACTTTCTGGGGCACTTTCTTGCGCGTGGCGCCTTCGATGGCCGTCACGAGCAAGGACCAGCCATCCAGTCCAGGGAAAGGCAATAAATTGAAGAAGGCAAGGTTGATGGAAATCATGCCCGCATAGAAGAAGACCATCCGCGCGCCGCCGGCGGCGTTGATTTGGGGCATCGCGGCGGTGATGCCGATGATGCCGCTGATGTTCCTCCAGCCATTGGGCGTGAAAAGGGTGGCGAAGCCTTTGACGACGGCGCCGCAGGCCGTCGGCACATCTTTGGCCCACTGCTGCCACGCTTCGCCGAAGGAGTTCCAATATCGGATGACTTCCACGTGGACGCCATCGGAACCCAAAGCGCCGTTTTTCACGCTGAGATGGAACTCTTCTAAGAAGACGCTATTCGGTAGAATTTGATCTACGTCCCGCGCGTTTTCACGGTTCACCAGCATCACGGGCAAACGAGCGGTGACGCCATCGGCCGAGTTCTTGAAGTCGAAGCTATTGAGCTCGCCCTTCTCGTTATAGATCTTCGGCAGATGGGTGACGCCGAGCTTTTGCAGGTTCGCGGGCACCGCTTCGTCGGAAGAAGGGAAAAGCATTATCGAATCCCCGAGGCCATGGCGGTCGATGACCGTGCTAGGCGCATAAGCAGCGACATAGAGGGTATCGTTTAAGAATTCGTTCATGCTCGCGTTGGTATAAAGCCTCACGTCCCAAGCAAGTAATTCAATCGGCTCGGTCTGCCCCTGACTTCCAGGAACTGGGGACTCGTAATAAGGCAGATTCACCACGTAGTTCTTGGCTTCGTGCTCCGGCTTAGCCTTATGTCCATCAATATAGGCGAGGATATCGGCGTCATAGGTCGTATCCAAGGTGACGGAAAGGACCGTACCGTCTTCCATCGCGGCCCCGCGCCTTCCTGAATAGAAGATGGGGCAGGCTTGGTCGCCGATATAGATCAAGGTCAGGCCAAGGATGAAGTTCAGCGTGACGCCCGCGACTAAGACGATGGCTTTCTTCCATTTGGCGATATGGTTCAAAGAGCGTTCGATCGGTGGCTCTTCCATGCCTTCGGGCACGGCGCCTTCTTCGCCATACATCGCGACGTATCCGCCAAAGGGGATCGCGCGCAAAGAAAATGTCGTCTCGCCGCCTTTGCGCTTCTTCGAAAAGATCTTCGGCCCCATGCCGATGGAATACTCAAAGCAATAGACCTTGAACATCTTCGCCGTGGCGAGATGGCCCGCCTCATGGATGGCGATAAGGACGCCAAGCATGACGACGACGATCAGAATGTAAAGAATCCACTCAATCCAGACCGGCATGTTCAACCTCCGATGTGCTCGTTGACGACGCGGCGCGTCTTTTTGTCAACGGCGATCAAATCCTCTAAGGATGGCTCCGCCATGAAGGGAAGCGTGTCTAAAGCGTAGCGCACTTCTTCTTCAATTTGAAGAAAGGGAATGCGATTTTCCAAAAAAGCGTACACCGCCGCCTCGTTCGCGGCGTTGAGGATGGCGTTGCTATTGCCGCCGCGACGATGGGAATCAAGGGCGATCCCAACCGCGGGATAGCGTTCGGGGTCAAACGCGTGAAAATGATACGGGGCGTAATCCGAAAGGGATTTGGCTTTCACGGGCGTGAAATCGACTTCCGTTTCCATCAGGGCGTATTCGATTGGGCCATGCATATCCGGCTTGGAAATATCCGCTAGAAGCGTGCCATCTCGTAACTCGATGAGCGAGTGGACGTAAGATTCCGCGTGCATCAAAGGCGTGACGCGGTCGACGCCGATGCCAAAAAGCACGTCAGCCTCGATAATCTCGAAGCCTTTATTCATCATGGTCGCGGAATCGATGGTGATCTTCGCGCCCATAGACCAGGTCGGATGAGCCAGGGCGTCATCGCGGGTGACATGGGTGAGCTCCGCCCTGCTCTTGTTTCGAAACGAGCCGCCTGAAGCGGTAATTAGAATACGGCTGAGGTCTTCTCGTTTGATGCAAGAGAGGAGCTTCGCGATTGCGACATGTTCTGAATCGATGGGCAAGAGCCTTCCCTTTCCTTCCCGTAGCAAGCCGTTGATGATCGACCCGCCGACGACGAGCGACTCCTTGTTCGCGAGGCAAAGAATCCTATCATGTCGTAAAGCGGTTACCGATGGAACCATGCCCGCGAAGCCGACAAGCGCGTTGACGACCATGTCGCAAGGGCACTCTTCGATGATGGATACTAAGCCCTCATCGCCGTGATAGATTTTTAAATTCGGGTACTTTTTGCGGAGATTTTCAGCGTCTTCCGCTTGGGAAACGCAGAGATATTCCACGCTTGGGAAGCGCTTGAGGAAATCCGGGATCATATGGACGCGCTTGCCAAGAGAAAAGCCCCTGAGCGTAAAACGTTCTGGGTGCTTTTCCAAAATGTCGAGGCTCTGCGTCCCGATGGAGCCCGAGGCCCCGAGCAATAAAACGTTCCTCATGCGAAGAATCCGAAGAAGCCCTTCTCAAAGACGACGACGAAGGCGGAGGCGAAGATGCAGCAGAACATCAACGAATCCACGCGGTCGAGCACGCCGCCATGAGCCGCGAGCAAGGTGCCATAATCCTTGATGCCGAAATAGCGTTTGATAAGCGACAAAGCAAAGTCGCCAAGGACACCGATAAGAGGAAGGCCGAAGCTTAGCGTAACGATGGCCCACCAGCGGCTATTCTCGCCAAATAACGGCAATGAGTGCAAAACAGGATGCCCCGTCGCTTCCACGAGGCACGCGAACCCAAAAGCCAAAAGCCCGCCGAGGATCCACCCGCCGAAGAAGCCTTCCCAGGACTTGTTGGGAGAGACTCTGGAAGACATTTTGTGCTTGCCAAAGAACACGCCCACGAAATATGCCATGATATCGTTGCCAAACGTCGCGATAAGCACGAATAAGAACAAGAACGAGGAGGTCATCCACTGGAAGAGGCGGTCATCGACGAGTGCGGGCATCGCCTGGAGGGGGTGATAACGCAAGAAC
>JAFSVB010000056.1 GCA_017450325.1 Bacilli bacterium
CCAAGGCTTCTGCGCCTCGCGTACAGCAGGGTCGCTATACCAATGGTAATCCAGGCCGATTTCGCCGATCGCGAGCACCTTGGGATGCCTTGCGAGCTCACGAATATCGTTCAAAACGGCCATTGTCTCACCTTCTAGATTCTCAGGGTGCATCCCAACCGACGCATATACCTCAGGGTATTTCTCCGCGAGCTCGATGGCTTTCCTTGAGGAGGCGAGGTCATAGCCGATGCATAAAGCGGTGGAAATGCCCGCCTCGCGCATCTGAGATATTTCCTCGTCGATCCGTTCAAGGATTTTTTCGTCGTTAAGATGACAATGTGAATCGAAGTACTTCATATCATTTGCCTACGCAGAAGCGCGAGAAGATCTCCGAGGCGAAGTCCTGCGTCGGGTCGAGGCCAAGGACTTGTCTCATGTGGTTATAGGCCGCTTGAAGAGGCACGGCAAGGATATCGACGCTGCCGCCGTCTTCGCATAAGGCAAGCGCCTCATCCAGGTCGGCAAGAACGCGCCTAAGGAGCGTTAGCTCACGCTCAGAAGAAAGCGCGGGGGTTACATAAACATCCTCGCTTAAACTCAGGGCATCAAAGATCGCTTCCTTCACGGATTCGACGTCACCTGAAATAGCCGATACCGTGCAAAACCCGTCTCTTTTTTCCGATATTAAATCGGATTTGTTGTAAATCTCTATTATTTTTTTGGATTTTAGTAATGTGCGCAGTTCTGCCGTTCCTTCGGTTTCTCCTTGTTTTGCGTCCAAAACAAGCAGGATCAATTCCGCCTTTTCAAGGATTCTTTTGCTCCGTTCCACGCCAAGGCGTTCCAGCTCGTCCGCGGTATCGTGAATGCCTGCCGTATCATGCAAACGCACAGGCAGACCTTTGATGGAAATCTCTCCTTCAACCACATCGCGCGTCGTTCCTGGAATCGCGGAGACGATGGCCTTGTCCTCGTGAAGCAACGCGTTTAAGAGGCTCGACTTGCCGACGTTAGGCTCGCCAACAAGAGCTACGTCGATACCGTTTCGAAGATATCGGCTCTGGGTCCCTTTTTCAATGAGGGCGATGATTTTGGGGCGCAATGTCGCGCACGCTTTCCGGATATCGTTCACCGTAAAGGATTCTTCTTCGTCGTATTCTGGGTAATCGATGCCGACTTCCACGGAACCGATCATCTCGCCAAGCGATTCGAGCAAGGGCTTTAAAAGGTCGCTCGTCTGCCCGGAAAGAGAGAGGAGGGCGACGTTTTTAGATTCTTTCGTCGTCGCGTTGATCAAGTCGTTGATCGCCTCGGCCTGCACGAGGTCCACCTTGCCGTTATAAAAAGCGCGGGAGGTGAATTCCCCATTGGTCGCATAACGCGCTCCCAAAGACAAATAAGCCTCGACGATTTCGTTCGCGATAAGAGGCGAACCATGGCACGTTATCTCCACGACGTCCTCGCCTGTCATCGAATGAGGGTTCGGATAGCAAAGCAGCACTACATCGTCGATGTCCTTCCCTTCAAAGGAAAGCGTGCCGTGGCGAATTTGGGCCTTTTCCGCGACGTTTAGCGGGCGGCCTAAGAGTTTCTCGGTCATCGAGAAAGCGCCGTCTCCAGAGACGCGTATGATGGCAAGGGCGCTTTTAACGGGCGCGGTAGCGGTTGCGACGATTGTTTCCATGGCTTTATCCATATATATCTTATGCGGGCGCGCGTAAGAAAGAAAGCCACCCGCGAGGGTGGCGATTCCTTAATCGACGTATTTGATGGTGACTGCGCGGTCCGCGCCTTCGCCGGAGGACTCGGTCTTGATATGCTCCCAATCCGAGAGGGTGTTGTGGACAACGCGCCTCTCGTCCGGGGTCATCGGGTCGAGGGCGACGTCGATGTGGGTGCGAAGGACGGTTTTGGCGGAGCGCTTGGCGATATGGGCCACGCGTTCGTACTTGTCCTCTTTGTACCCGCCGACATCGAGCAAGATCCGGTAACGTTTGCGGAACTTGGTAGAGACGGCGAACTTCGTGACTTCGTTGAGGGCCTGAAGCGTTTTGCCGCCTTTGCCAATAAGGATCGGATTCGCATCGGAATCGATGGTGATTTTGATGATGCCATCCTCCACAACGGAGTCGGTTTCGATGTCTACCCCAAGGGCCGCGAGGGCGGATTTGAGGTATTTTTCGGCATAATCGGAGGCATCGCTGTCTTCGTAGACGGCGATGGTCGCGCTCTTTTTGAAGAGCCCTTTCTTTTCTTCCTTCACTTCGTAGACGAGGTGGAGGGAGTCGACACCAAGCGCCGTAGCGGCGGCCGAGACGGCTTCTTCAACCGTTTTCGCGGTGAATTCTTTCATCGTTATTTCTTTCCTTTCCTGGCCTTAGCCATAAGAGCTTGCGTAATCAAGGTCTGAGCCATGGAGATCAAGCCACCGATCAGCCAGTAGATACCCATGGCGGACGGCAGGAAGAAGCCCATGATGATCGTGAAGATAATAAGGCCATAGGACATGAATTTCATCGTGTTGTTCGTCTGGCTCTTAGCAAGTTTCGAAACGTTTTTCGTGCTCTTCTTCGCGAGGAGTCTCGGCAGGACCATGGTCATGACCTGCGAGCCAGCCATCAAGATAAAGAGGACGAGAGCGGTCCACCAACCGTGGGTATTCGCATACCATGTGCCGGTGGTGTTGAAGAGGATGGTGTTGATGTTATCGGAAAGGCGCATATTCAGGAATTCGCCGGTCGAAAGAGCGGCGGAACCCTGCAAGCCAGCCCAGACCGAGATAAAGACGGGGAACTGGATGATCATGAAGATGATCTGGCGGAACGGCTTGATGCCATGCCGCTTATAGAGCATCATCTGCTCCTGGCTTAAGCGCTGCTTATCCGATTGATTGGTGTTCGCGTTGGGATATTTTTGCTGCAGTTTCGCGATTTCCGGCTGCAAAGCCTGCATCTTTTGGTTATCCACGGTGGATCTCCAAGAGACGGCGAGCAGCAAGCCGCGGACGATAAGCGTCACGATGACGAGCGCCCAAATCTGGCCCATGCCGCTGAGGCTCGCGTCGAAACTAAACGCCATGGTATCGAGCAACCAGGTGACGGGGTAGACGAGAAGGCCTTCGAGGAAGCCCTTCTTCCAAGCGTAGCCCCAGTCTTTGGATTCGATGGAGACGCGCCAGTCCGCGTTGGTGCCGTAGTGGCCGAAGTAGCCATCGCGGGTGGCGATGCAAGAACGCACCGCATTGACGCGGGCAGAGATCTGCGCTTTGTAGTAGTTGAGATAATCGACGGTCGGGATGTCGAAGGCGCCGAGGTAATCGCACCCTTGGAGGGCTTTGGCGCGGAGTTCATCATCCCAGGTCTCGATATGTCCGCAGAAGGGGCGGTCGAGGCTGCCGTTATCCTGCAGTTTGTGGCCGGTGAACTTCACCTTGCCGCGCTGACGAAGGATGGATTGGCTCGCTTCGAATTCCGAATCGGCGAAATCCGGGTCAGCGGAGAAGTAGGGGTTGACGACGACTTTGTCCCCGAATTCGATCTTCTCCGAACCGGCGAGGACGCCAGCAAGTTCGGATTCGAATGAGGGGAAGCGGTTATAGAAGTCCGCGCTGGTCGCATAGATGAAGTCCGGGGAGGATTTGCAGACGAAATACTCCGTCGTCGCGGCCTTAAGGACATAGTCGTCGATCGCGGTGTAGTAATAAAGGCTTGGGACCGCGTAACCAGCCTTTTCAGCGGCGGCTACGAAATCCTTGAGGAAGCCTTTGTATTTGTTCGAGCTTACGGTGGAAAGCTTAAAGACGGGCGCTTCACCTTCCGCGACCGTCAGAGGAACGTACTTGTAGACGTTCTCGTTGAGGACGTTGCCGTCCGCATCGAGATACGCCGCGCCCGCCACGGTCGGCAAACCGTTGGCGATCAAGTCCGCGCTCATGCTTTCTTCAAACTCGATGACCTTCTTCGTCGTGGCGTCGTTCTTGAGCGCTTCGTATTCCGACTTGCTCACATAGACCGTCACGCCCTGGTCATAGGGGTAGGCCATGGCGGACTGGTCGGTTGGCGAGCAGAAATTCGCCGTGCAGGAAGTAAGCAAAAGCACGCCGAGCCCAAAGCCACCGAAGGCGAGTAGTTTTTTATGCTTGAGAGTTTTCAATGGATCGTTTCCTTCATGTGTGATAGGGAGGCGAGAAGCTCTCCCTCGAGCTCATGGTAATCCATGGGGTCATAATTAGGGCGGACCACCACGATGGCGTCCACCTTTAGCTGCAGCAAATCCGCTTTGGCTACCATGGCCCGGACCTGCCGCTTGATGCGCACCCGCCTCACCGCAATTCCGTTCTTCTTTCCAACGGAAATACCCACGCGGGCATAATCCAAAGGCGATGGAACGAAATAGACGGCGAAATGGGATGTTTTGATCGCGCGGCCATGATGGATGATCCGGTCAAAGTCTTTGTGTGCTTTGACGGTGTTGATCTTCTTCATGGCCAAAATAGGGGCTTAGTCCGCGAGTTTGATGCGGCCCTTGGCACGACGGCGAGCGATGACTTTGCGTCCGCCCGGGGTGGCCATCCTGGCGCGGAAGCCACACTTGTTCGCGTGTTTCTTTTTCGAGGGTTGATACGTTTTCTTGCCCATAACGAGGTTCTCCTTTGCTTTTAAGCAACGGCTATTATAGGGGCTCGGGGTGGATGGGGCAACAAAATCATGCGCCTAGGCGCACGTATTATGCGAAAAGGCAGGCCAAGCGGGCTTGAGGATGATTGACTTTGTGCACTTTGTTTGGAGTTATTCACATTTCGATTTGGTTTCGTTCAAGGCGATTTCGCCCCGAAAAGCAGGGGGTGAGCGCAACGTGGAGAAGTTTTCACAATTGTGTGGGAAGAGCAAAAAATACCTACAATTCTCCGTTCTTTTTCAAAATCGGCGGCTTGTGAGCAACACACCGCCAAACAAAGTTATTCACATATGGAAATATCAGCCATAGTTTTGCACAAGTTGCGCACATTGTGCAAAAGTGAATAAGTGCCAAAATCACCCATTTCGTGGGGTAGATTGACGGTAAAAATGTGCAAAGTTTGATTTTTGGCGAAAATCTTCGTGGAAATTCCCTTTCACGCCCCTATAATTTGCGGTGCGAGGAGAGCCTCATGAATTCAACCGTTTCAGAAATCACCCAGATTTGGGACCATATCCTGCTCAAAATCCATGATTCTCTCCAGGACCAGAGGGTCTATGACTCCTTCTTCGACCAGACCTATATCGACTCGCTCGATGGCTCTACGATGATCGTCGTCACCAATTCCTCCCTCGCCCCGGTCATCATCGACTCGAAATACCGCGACCTCGTGAACGAATGCGTCCAGGAGGTCACCGGGACAAACTTCGTCGTCAAGTTCGTGGAGAAG
Source organism: Bacilli bacterium (assembly GCA_017450325.1). GTDB lineage: Bacteria > Bacillota_I > Bacilli_A > RFN20 > CAG-826 > Alloenteromonas. The sequence goes on from JAFSVB010000056.1 coordinate 5,390, forward strand.
GGCGAGGTCAAGAAGCTCCACGAGGAGAAAAAGGAAAAGCCCGCCTTCTTCGTCGACAGCCACCTCGATGGCAAGTTCACCTTCGAATCCTTCGTCGTGGGCGACTCCAACCGCGAAGCCTACCAAGCGGCCTTGATGATTTCCAAGACCCCGGGCAAGCTTTTTAACCCCTTGCTTCTTTACAGTGATTCCGGCCTTGGCAAAACGCATTTGATGCAAAGCATCGGCAACGCCATCCGCGAGGAATCGCCCAAATCCAAGGTCCTCTACGTCGCCGCGGCGGACTTCGTCGACGAATACGTCAAGTTCGCGCAGGGCTATAAAGAGGAGCAATCTCTCACCCAGTATTTCAAAACCGACGTGGATTGCCTGCTCATCGACGATATCCAGTTCCTCATCGGCAAAAAGAAGACCATGGAGATGTTCTTCGTGATCTTCGCGGACCTCGAGAAAGCCGGCAAGCAAATCGTCATCACCTCCGACCAGCACCCGAATCTTCTCGACGGCCTCGACGACCGTCTCAAATCGCGTTTCCAGGCAGGCCTCGTCTTATCCATCAAACGGCCCGACCTCGCGACCAGCGCGGAGATTCTGCGCGCGAAAATCACATCTGGCGGGCTCGACGTCAACGATTTCGACGAAGACGTCATCGCCTTCCTCGCCGCGCGCTTCTCCAACAACGTACGCGAACTCGAAGGAGCGTTGACCAGGCTGCTCTTCTACACCATCAACATGAAGCCGACCAAGCACATCACGATGGAAGTGGCCACTGAGGCGATCCAAGGCCTCATCTCCGTTCAGGACGACCGCACGAAGCTCTCGGAAGGGCGCATCGTCGCCGCCGTCGCAGACTATTACAACCTGACCCCCTCTCAACTGACGGGCAAAATCCGCACCTCGCAGATCGCCCTCGCGCGCCACATCGCCATGTACCTCATCAAGACGATGCTGCAAGTGCCCTTCACCAAGATCGGGCAGTACTTCGGAGGCCGCGACCACGCCACCGCGATGAAAGGTGTAGAAAAAGTGGAAAAGTCACTGAAGTTCGACGCCGATATGCGCAAAGCGGTGGATGAGCTAAAAGCCAAGTTAACCAAATAGCCTTTATTTATAAAATAAAGTATACGAACAAACCCCCGTGCCGTGATACAATGACTACCAGCGCGGAAGCCAAGTTCCGCACACTGCGCACACCCATTATTATTGTTAATAAAAATATTTCCAAAAATATATAAATTTAGGAGAGACCTATGCGCCTTAGCATCGACAAAGAACAATTCCTCAAAGCCCTGAACATCGCCTCTAAGGCCATCGCGAGCAAATCCGCGGATCCCTTACTGGCGAACTTGAAGCTCGACCTCAATGACCGCGGCCTCGAAATCACGGGCACGAATAAAGAGATCACCATCCAGTGTCTCGTCCCTTACCGCATCGGCGAAAAGGAGATCATCCGTTCCGCTGGTCTTGGCGCGGCCCTCATCAACGCGAAACTTCTCACCGAAGTCGTCCGTAGGATGGATGGCACCGAGCTCGCCGTCGAAGTCATCGACGATTCCATCGCCAAGATCGACAACGGCCGCTCCTCCTATAAGCTTAACTGCATCAAGGCCGAAGCCTTTACCGACATCGACCTCGAGCCTAGCGGCACGATTCTCTCAC
>JAFSVB010000057.1 GCA_017450325.1 Bacilli bacterium
GCAAAATGTTGAAAACCCGCCTCGTTTGGGCGGGCATTCATAGTCCCGAACAGCCAGCGTTGGCCCTAACCGCTTAAGTTAGCGACATTGACATTTTATCAGGGCTTTTGCGTACACCCTTTTCGGACGCATGCACACGAGCAAAGACATGCGAGTCATCGAATCAAAGACGCCCTAGACTCTTCTCGTCCGATGCCAAAGCCCCGCACTTCGCCATTATTCCTTACGTCAAAATATAGGATTCCCCTGCCATGTTTACTCAAAATCGCGGAAATATCCTCGATGGCCTCGCCAAAGTCCGGCGCGACTGCAAAAACGCCCTCGGACCCTGCATCGAGAAAAACGCCGGCACCTTCATGGAGGAGTTCCATCAGAACAACAACAAGTCTATCGGCTATAACGTCGGCAAGGACGTCGCGACCATCCTCTACGATAACCGCGGCGGTTGGTGGGACGCTGGAGGGGCACGACCTCCAAGCAATACCAGGCCTTAGCCAAAGCCGCGGATCCCAACGGTCCCGTCAGAGGCGACAAAGAGGCGATGTATCGCTGCGCGAAGGCCTATCGCGCCTATAAACTCCCCGAAGGGCGTAATTTCGAATCCCTAAGCAAGACGGCGAAGAAACGCATCGAGTTCTGCGATTCGATCATCAACGCCTACGAGCAAGAGAAAGCCCCGGAACTCGCCGCGAATAACCCCGCGCCAGCCGAGCAAGCCCCGGACAACACCATCGACCAAAATGATTTCCAGAACCAACTTCAAAACGACCTCGGCCCGAAGGAAGTGAAGGAGGCCAAGGTTACGGAAATCAACGAAGAATCGGCGAAGAAATCCGCACCCGAAGAAGAGGCGACGGTTGAATCGACGCATTCACATCCATCGCGACGGATAGTTAAAAAGGCACGCGAAAGCGATGCCTTTTTTCTATGAAACGCGCGCGAAAATAGCCAAAAATCTTCGTAAAACCGCCTCGAAAACGATTTTATCGTGATTAAGCGGAGACTTCCGTGCTTAATCGATGATTCCTTTGCGGTATTCGATATGGAAAGCCGCGGCGGTATAGCAAATCCAAGACTTCGATGGTTTCGTTTGATTTGCCAAGATTCGTCATTCTTTTTTCTTTTCTTTACGGAGCATGGCTTTGATGCCGCGCAGGAAATGACCATTGGATAGCTCAAGAATCCCTAAGGCGATCGGATAAGGGAAGGCGCCGCTAGAGGAGAACGAGAGAGACCGCAAACTGTTATAGGGCATCAGTTTATAGACGAACCATCCCGCCTTCTTTTCCCGTTCTCTTAGGAGAGGGTCTTTGATTTTCTTCGCCTTCTTGAACTGTCTCAAGCCTACGCCGCAGACAGCGCTTTTGAAGATCTTCCCGAAGAATGTGGAGAACTCGCCGATTGGGGTCTCTAAGGTATAAGGCTTCTTGTCAAAGGCATAGGTCGGGATGGCTCGGCCGATCAGGCGCTCGAAAGTCGCTTGCTCCATCGTCCCATATTGCAAGAAGGAACGATATTCCCGGTCATAGTCCTGTTCCAAAAGCGCTTCGCCCGATAGAACCACTTCGCCTTGTAAGGGAAGGCAATCCGAAGAAGGCCCGACATAGATTTCATAAGCCCCTTCCTCCAAACGGAACGCCCCATCGATGAAGACGGATAGGTTTTTCTTGGGGATTGAGATGGCTACTCTTTGTCGCTCCATGGCAGCCAAGGCGATCTTCGTGAATCCCTTTAGTTCGAGCTTCGGCCGAACGATATGGGAATCCTTCTTCCCCACGTAGACTTCGGCGATTTCTTTTGCATCGACAACCCCATTATTTTGAAGTGAGAACGAAACCTCGATGCATTCGCCTTTGCATTCAACGAGGAGGTCTTTATAGGTGAACGAGGAATAGCTCATGCCATAGCCGAAGGGGTAACGGACCGCTTTCTCGACGGTCGCATAATAACGGTAGCCCACGAAGACGGACTCCTTATAGGGCTCATAGGGGTTTGCTGCGAATTCTTTCCCAAAGGGGACGTCCTCATAGGACATCGGCCAACTCTGGCTCAGTTTGCCCGAAGGCGATACGTCGCCAAAAAGCAGTTTCGCTGTCGCTTCGCCGCCCGCTTCCCCGGGCAACATCATATCTAAAATCGCCGCAATACCCCCTTCGATTTGCAATTCAACGGGCGAGCCGCCGAAAAGCACCAGCACGATTTTCACCCCTACGTTGACGAGCCGTTCGAGCAAGGAGAGCTGATTCGCGGGCAGTTTCATGTCCTCGCGGTCAAAGCCTTCGGATTCCAAGTAATCGCTGAGGCCACCGAAGAACACCGCCTGCCCATATTCGATGGCTTTGGCCAGGGCCTTGCGTTCCATGGCCTGATCGGGGGCGGTTTCCGCTTCGTCATAGCCTTGGACGAACTCATAATCGATGCCCATCTCCTGCCAAGCGGTTTGATGGGTTTTGATTTGGATCGGGTTGAGTAAGGACGAGCCGGACCCTTGATAACGCATCGTGGCGAAAAGTCCGCCGATGACGAGATGTTTCTTTTCTTTCTTCAAGGGCAAAATCCCGTTTTCATTCTTAAGCAGCACCGCCCCTTCTAGAGCGATATCGAGCGCCTTTTGGTAATGAAGCGAGAAATCGCAGGGCTTCTTTTCTTGGCGGCAGCGCTTCTTTAGCTCGAGCAAGCGCAAAACTGAGCGGTCCAGCGTCTCTTCTTGGACGCGCCCTTCCTTGACGGCCATGACGATGGAGTTGATGTTATGTTCCACCATGCCAGGCATCTCCAGGTCGCAACCCGCGTTTAGGGCGATGTCGCGGTGAACCATGCCACCCCAATCGGTGAGGACGACACCGTCGAACCCCCACTGCCCCCGCAGCGTCTTTTCGATTAAGTAGGAATTCTCGCTGCAATAAGAGCCATTGACTTGGTTATAGGCCGTCATGAACGCGCGGGGCGAAGCTTGCTTAGCGATGATTTCAAAGGGCTTCAGGTAAATCTCATGGAGCGCCCGCTCATCCACGATGGAATCGCCGACAAAGCGGTATTTCTCGTTGCTATTGCAGGCGAAATGCTTCACGCAAGCGCCAAGGCCTTTGCTTTGTAGTCCCGAAACATACCCCGCCCCGATGGTTCCGGAAAGAAGAGGGTCTTCGCTGAGATACTCGAAATTCCGGCCGCAGAGGGGGTTCCTTTGGATATTTACCGCGGGTCCTAGGAGCAAGTCGACGCCGAAGTTTACGGCTTCTTCGCCGATGGCTTCGCCCATATGATAGGCGAGGTTCTTGTTCCAGGTCGAGGCGAGCGTCACCCCAACGGGAAAACACGTCGTGGGCAGCGAGTCGGAGACGCCGGTGAGGGAATCGCCATCGGGATTCTCTAACCGCAGCCCATTCGGTCCATCCGACATGATGATGGGCTCCACCCCTTTTTTGGGAATGGGATAGGTGGACATCGTCTTATGGCCCACCAGAATCGATGCCTTCTCACGGAGGGTGAGCTTTTCGAGCGTTTCCTTATTCATGGGCGCGCTCCTTCGCTTCGATATGATGAAGACCCGGAGACAGGGTCTTCATCATATCCCCAAAGTGGAACGTCGCATCGACGTTGACGGGTACTTCGACGTCAAAACGGATGACGTCTCCCTCCCTTTTCCACCTACAGGCGACTTTGCCATAGACGGATTGATAAGTGCCAAAAGCGTGGGTCACATGGCCACCGACGACGGGACGGATCTCCATTCGGCCATGCTCCGAAACATGGATGCCGAGCATCCCCGAGAAAAGCCATTCGACCATCGCGCCTTTGGAATAATGGTTCAGGGAGGCAATTCCCGATTCGGAATTCGGTCCTTCCCAACCTTCCCAGATGGTGCCCGTGTCGTGCTTGGCCATGTAAAGCCAGCCGGGCATCTCCTCGTTTTCGAGCAGACGGTACGCGTATTCGGGCTCGATTTGGGTGAGGACGTCCAAGATAAACGGGGTGGATAAGAAACCCGTGCCAAGCCGCCAATCATAGGACTCAAGGGCCTTGATGAGGCGGTTGCGCGCGAACTCTTCTTGTTCTTTGCCCAGCAGTCCCATGTATAGAGGCCGCACCAATTTGGCCTGGCGGTCGGTATCTAAGGTATGGTCTTTCTTCGTCACGAGTTCCTGATAGGCTTTGGTCACGCCATCGCGGTACCGCGTCAATAAAGGCACGTTCTTCTCTTTGCCAACGAGAAGGGAAATTTCGATCATCTTCTCCATGATGAAGGCGGTATAGGCCATCGATTCCTCGGGATGTGGCATCGCGAAGTCCGTCCAAGAGAAGGCCTTGACGTCTTTGGGCTCGGCCCATTCGCCATAGGATTGGCCGGTGTTGACCTGGTAACGGCGGTTCTCCTTCGATAGGCGCAAGGGCCGCGAGTAGATCGCATAGATGCCTTTTGGCCTGCCGCAGCGCGACATCATAAACTCAGCATAGGCGAACATTCGTTCATAGTTATCCTTCAGGATGCGGATATCGTCGTATTTCGAATAGAAACGGTATGGGGTGAGCACGCCGACATCGGCCCATCCAACGGAGCCGTTCATGGTCGCCATAAACCAGTCTTCGTTGGAAAAAGGGGCGATTTGCGGTAATTTTCCGTTTTTCCATTGCCGGTCGAACACGTCGACGAGGTGCTTTCTGGTGAAGGCGGCATAGTCCGTTAGAAAGCTCGCGGTATTGAAGAACACCTGACTATCGCCCGTCCAGCCCACCCGCTCACGGGTCGGGCAATCCGTCGGGATGTCCGCCGAATTGCTTTTGAGCGACCATAACGTGTTGCGGTAGAAGGTGTTGATGAGAGGGTTGGAGCATTCGAACGAAGAGGTTTCTTCCAGGGAGGAATACAAGGCGATCTGCGTGAAGTCCGCGGGGACGATCTCGCCGTTGAATTCAACGGAAGCGAACTTAAAACCGGCGATATAGAAGTGAGGTTGGTACTCATTGAGCCCTTCGTGGCACGTCAAGACGATTTCCTGAAGAGGCGTCTTCTTTCCCTTAAGGACGCATTGGATGTTGCGCAAAGTGAGCTCGCCGTTTTCATCGAGCATTTCGCCTAAGGTGATCTTGATGACATCACCCTTATGGGCATTGACCCGGAAGGAGAGATAACCAGCTAAGTTCTGCTTGAATTCTAGGAGATGCTTGCCGCTAGGCGTAACGACCATGGACTCCGGATGGAATCGCTCCTGCTCTTGGACGAAGGTGTTGTTGGAGGCGGTGAGGTTCGCCTGGAAGCGGACGGCTTTGGCCTTTCCCATATAGGAAGGCTTCCTATTCAAATCCACGATTTCGCCGTCTTTTAAATCGGCGAAGCGGATCGGTCCGTCATCGCACCAGGAAAAGGACGCGTCGCTGCATAGGTAAGAACGGTCCCCCGCCCCATCTTCCATTTCCAGTTGGGCGATGAATTTGGTCATGGTTCCAAACGTGTTGGTCCGCCCTTTCGCCCCGATGGAGCCGCGGTACCAGCCGTCGGCGAGGAAGACCTCGAGGACGTTTTCCCCTTCTTGGAGCAAAGCGGCGACGTCATAAGTCTGGTATTGGATGCGCTTGGAATAGTCCGTGGAGCCAGGGGCGAGGACGAAATCCCCTACCCTTTTCCCGTTGATATGGGCTTCGTATAAGCCGCAGGCGGAAATATAAAGGCGGGCTTTCTTGATATCCTTCAGGGTGAATGTCTTCTTAAAGCAATCGACGGGGTAGCGCGTCTTCTTGTTCGGGCGATAATCGCCGCTGATCCAAGAAGCCTTCCAATCGCTCGGCTCTAGTAAGCCCATCTCGAAGCACCCTTCCACCACATCGCCGGAATGACCCGTTTCATCAAACGGGGTCACTTCAAAGGTGACGATATCGCGGCTATGGAAGGATTCCTCGAAGTCGTAGAACATCTCGCGGGTATCGCGATGCACCGTCTTCTTCGGCGCATTGTTGACGGAATAGGCGACTTCGAAGGCCGTCTGCCGTTCCCCGCCTTCTAGATTCCAGCGGATGCGCGGCGAACGGATGTCGATGCCGATGGGGTTAACGAGGTATTCGGTGCGGAGATTAATGGCTTTCATCGGACGCTAGCTCCTTCTGAAACGCGGCATAGATCTTCTCTTGCTCCGCGCATTCTCGTTTCCATAAAGAGTCGACTTTTGCGGCTTTTTTCGCGTTTTTCTCTTCAGCTTTGGCCCTTTGCTCCGGGGTCATTTTCCCCCATTTGAGGTGGCGCTTTTCCTCAACTTTCGCTTGCTTGGCGTCAGCTTTGGCTTTCGCCGCGTCCGCCTTGCTCTGCGCTTTGGCTTTCTTCTTTGCGACGAGCGTTTTGTGCTTGGCTAACTCAGTCTCGAAATCAAGGCCCTTCTTCTGGCAATGGACTTTGAGTTCCTCTTCAAACGCCTCTTCGGCTTCTTGTTCTTGTTGTGCGAGTTCGAGGGCGTTTCTTTCTTCCGCTGGGAGCCATTGTTTGCCTATGCGGGCGTATTCTTCTTTTTCGCGCTCGATGAGGGCGGCGTGCTTCCGGTCGATGGTCTTCTCGACGGTGACGAAGAACAACAAGAGGGCGCACAGCAAGCCGGTGAATACCTCAAGCCCCACGAAAGCGAAGGTGATGAAAGCGTTGGTCCCGCCATTCTGGACGAAGGCGATGGAGGCCATCGGGTCGGTGAGGGTCGCGATCTTCTCCGCGGAGAGTTGGGTCGTGAGGGCGCTATAGGCGGCGGGGTTGGCCTGGTATTCGGCCAAGGTGACGGGGGCGATATAGCCATTGTTCGACAGGAAGAGGTTGAAGACGCCCGTGCAGATGCCCACGACGGAAACGGCGATGATGTTGTACATGCTCATCGCGGTGCCATCCGCGCGGAAGCCGGTCTTCCATTCGATGCTGTCGAGGTCATCGGCGAACAAGGCCATGAAGACATAGGCGCAAGGGAGGCCGCCGATGTTCTTGATGAATTGACCCACCAAAACCAAATAGAGGTTCGTGGGGAAAATGAAGCAGATCAAGGAGCCTAAGGCGTAGATGAGGAAGCCGATCATCGTCACGTTCTTCTTGCCAAACTTCTTCGCTAACGGCCAGACCGCGAAAATGCCGATGCCCATCGGGATGCCGCCCAAGACAGAGACGAGCGTCTGGGTCATGCCGTCGTTATAGGTGCCGAGGACATAATTGCAATAATAGACGAGGCCGATGTTTTTGAACGTCATGCCCACGGTATAGACGAAGAAATAGACGATGAGGATGACGAAGAAGCGGTCCTTGAAGACGGCTTTGAGCTTCAGCTTGAAGGGGATGGGCTTCTCCGTCTTATCACCCGATTCTTCCGTGATGCGCTCCTTGGTGTAGTAGTACTCCAAAAGCGTCAAGGGCAAGGCCAAGATGGAGATGATGCTCATCACGAGGATCCATAGGCCCTTGTCGACGCCAAGGACGGGCATGATGAGCATGGGAAAGACCAAGGCCACGATGATGCCGGTCACCATGATGTTGGTGACTTGGTTGAAGACGGATAACCCACCGCGCTGCAGCGTGTTGCGGGTGGAAAGAGGCACCATGAGGTTATGGGCCATGTTGAAGATTGTGTAGGCGAAGGAATAGAAGAGGTTATAGGAGACCATGACCCAGATGACCTGAAGGGTCGTCGAGCCGTTCGGGACCACGAAGAGCAAAACGCCGGTGATGGCGAGCAACGGAGCAGAGAGCAAAAGCCAAGGACGGGCTTTCCCCTGCTTCGTCTTCGTCTTGTCGATGAGGTATCCCATGACGACGTTGGTGATCGCATCGATGATCTTCGAGACGACGGGGAAGACGGTCAAAAAGAGGCCACCCCACACGGTGGTCAGGTTCAATACGTCCGTATAGTAGATATTCAGGTAGGTCGCGAGGACCGCGTTCAGCAAAATCGCCCCGACGGGTCCGATGAGGTAGCCGAGCCACTTCTCCTTTCCCGTGACGTTTTTGCTCTTCACGCGGGAGGAGAAGATCCTTGAGGATAAGAGTTTGCCGTTCATCGTTTTGCTCCTTGGGCGACGCCACCGCGAGTAGGACAATCACCGGAAAGCGAAGAGGTTCCGGCGACGTCTTTCTCGATATTCACATGATAAGAGCAAAAGAAAGGGCTTTCATTGCATATTTGTCTTGTTTTTTGTATATTTGTTATCAATGGATTCCAAGGTGGATGTTTCTTACATCGCGACGAACCTTGCCAACCTCACCGGGGTGCCGACGCGGCTATATCAAAACCAGAGGCAAGCCCTTTTCCGCTTCGTCTCTTCTTTCCCAGTCGACCCGATCCGCCCCCACGAGGAAGCCATCCTCCAAGCCAAAGGGCACGTATCCTATTATCTTGCGGACCGCTTCTGCTACTATGGCATCCTTTCTTTTCCTGAGGGCAAAATCGTGATCGGTCCCGCGCGGCAATCGCCGATGTCCGACCAGGAGCTCAGCGACCTTTGCTTTGAACTAGATGTTCCCTTCGTCCAATCCGAGGACTTCAAATCGGCGATGAAATCCATCGTGGGACTGCCGCTTTCCTCCTTGCTTCAGGCCTTATGCGTCACCAATCACATCCTCAACGATGGCGAAAAACTAAGCCTTAAGGACATCGAGATCGTCGAAGCTACCCAAACCCGCATCGAGGAGAAGCTCCAAAGGGAAAGCGCGGATGAGTCCATGAAGAGCGCGAGGCCCGAGAACCTCAGCGCCTTCGCCATCGAGCAGACGATGCTCTCATACGTGCAGAAAGGACAAACCTCGGAGCTACAGGAATACTTCCGCCAAATGCCTAGCGCCCAAAGCGGCATCCCCTCCTCCGATTATGTCCGTTACATCAAGGACACCTTCGTCGTCGCGACCACTTTGGTCTCGCGCGCCGCGATTCAAGGGGGTCTCAACCCCGATGAATCTTTGTCTCTTTCCGACTCCTATATTGGGGAATGCGAGGCGGAGCAATCCATCGGCTCCATCATCAACCTACAGTTCCGCATGGTCATGGACTACAGCGAGCGTGTGGAACGCCTCCACATCAAGGAAGGCTATTCGCAGCTCGTCATCGACACGATCGGTTATATCCGCAGGAACATCTCCTCACCCTTGACGACCGAGAAGATAGCGATGGACCTCTATGTATCGCGCACCTATCTCTCCACGAGATTCAAAGAAGAAACAGGCACGGCGTTATACCAATACATCACGAATGCCAAAATCGAGAACGCGAAAAGGCTTCTCCGTTATACGGACCGCTCTCTCGGGCTCATCGCCTCCCACCTCGGCTACTCCTCCCAAAGCCACTTCGCCAGGGTGTTTAAGGCTGAGACGAAGATGACGCCTTTAGAGTACCGGAACACCTATCGGAACCGCTGATTCGGAGAGCTTCAGCGGCAAAAGCTTCCCTTCGTTCATATGGTTTTCCCAAATCTAGGGCCAATCCCCTAATCACAATAAAGCATAGGGATATCTGCAGCAGAAGACATTGGAATGAACTTGTCTAAAAACGGCGATTTTCGTCGCAAAACCCTGATGAAATCAAAAACAAAGGGCGCTTTCTTTCACGCTCTATGACCAAATCCGAAGCCATCGCGGATGACTTCGATAGCCCAAAAAACTATGCTGTCCGTCATCCTCTCAGCGATCAAATGTCGTCATACCAGTGGGTTGGCTTTGGATACTCTCGTATCCGCAGAGGGCGCAGACTTTGTCGAAGAAGATGCGCTTATGGCCATCGGGGCAGACGTCCCAGAAACGGTCGTAAGCGAAAAGAGATCTGAACAAGTAGTCCAGTTCGCCTTTTAGCAACGCCGCCCGCGATTTGAAACGGGCGCTTTCCGAGTTCCTCGAGAACCACATGTTCGAAGGCCTTTCCATACCCCGAAGGAAGTTCGTCGCCGATGCCTGCTACGGGCTGCTCAAGTCCGGCTCCCCTCTGGTTTCCGAGCAGGCCAGGGCGCTGTGCGAGCCGGCCAAGCTGATCACCGTCGAGAAGAGGCTTTGCCTCAACTACGCCACGCTGGACCTCTCGCCCCTGGCATCGAGCATCGCGAGGTTCTCGATAGCCGAATTGATGGACTTCCCGTACCAGCTGGACATAGACGAAAGCGACGTCATAAAGCCCTATGGCCGCGAGTTCGAATGCCTCGGCCTCATCCACGACGGGTCCAAGGAGGGCAGGCCGAGGGAGAAGGGATACCACGTGACGGGCGTCGTCGGATACTGCAGGAACGGCACCGTCGCGCCGATATCGCTGA
>JAFSVB010000002.1 GCA_017450325.1 Bacilli bacterium
AAAGACCCCAAAATCAAGGCGATGATCTTCGTGTCTTTGGCCGTCAGGACGCCCGGTTTGCTAAGATACAGGGAGTGGAAATCGGGGCGGAAAGCGGAAAAGATCCGATGAAACGGGGGTTAACAGCCTGCATGTGCACTTTTTGCCTTTTTGCTTAATATAGGAAATGTCGTGAAACAATTTTCATACGTTTCATCATTTCCTAGAAAGGACCTCTTGAATGGAGACGAGTTTGTCCGCGATGCAGATAACCCAGCCGATTCGGGAGGTCGGAATGTGAACAAGCGTCAGCGGCCACATATGCGTGCGAATGGCCTTGGCTACCATCGATGAGACACCAAAGCGCGCGACCGCGTTCTCCGCGGCTATTTTAGGATGCCGAAAGCCATGCAGACGGTGGCTTCCGTCTCCGACATGGTGCCAGTCATACAAATAAAAGTCATGAAGAAACGCTGCGTAAAGAAGGTCATGATAATCGACTTTTGCATGGAAAAACTTGCAAATCGCGTAGCTTTTCAGCATTACGCGTCTTGCATGGACGTACGTAGAAACCTTACCGTGTTGGTAGAACCTCCGCATTTCCTGGACGGAGGGGTCGCTTTCTAGCAGGGATATTTCTTTTTCGATGAAGTCGTAGTCTTCCGCGCGCATGGCAAAGTCACCATTCGATATCGTTGATATCCTTGGGGTGCTCATTCCTCGTATCGGCGACGATCTTGCCCTCGCGGATGCGGAGCAAATGGTCCGCCATATCCGCCAAGGCGGCATTATGGGTCACGATGACAACAGTCTTGCCTTTTTCATGGGCTTGGGCTTGCAAAAGGGCGAGCACTTCTTTTCCGGTTTGATAATCCAAAGCGCCCGTTGGCTCATCGCAAAGGATGAGATCCGGGTTTTTTGCAATCGCGCGAGCGATGGAAACGCGTTGCTGCTCACCGCCAGAAAGTTGAGCGGGGAAATGGTCCATCCGTTCGCCTAAGCCCACCGCTGCCAGGGCTTCCTCGGGCTTTAGGGCGTCCTTGCTCATCTCGATGGCGATCTCCACGTTTTCACGCGCGGTAAGGTTCGCCATAAGGTTATAGAACTGGAAGACAAAGCCGATCTTCGTCCGCCGATAAAGGGTGAGCTGCTTTTTGTTATATTTCGCGATGTCTTCCCCTTCGACGAGCAATTCGCCCTCACTGACGAAGTCCATCCCACCGATGAGATTCAGAAGCGTCGATTTTCCCGCTCCGGATTGTCCGAGAATCACGACGAGCTCCCCGCGAGCGATCTCAAAATCCATGTGGTCGACCGCGACCACAAGCGTATCGCCACTACCGAACGTCTTCGTGACGCCCTTTCCAACCATGAACGCTTCCATAGACATCATGAGTATACGCCCCTAGGAACAAAGCGTTTAAGAACGGATGACGTATTTTTCTTTTAGGTGGCTAATCTTCTCCTCATCAAGGCCGCAACATTGTTCCAAAAAACCTCTAAATGAACCATACGTATCCTCTATTTGCTCAAAGGAGGCCTCTAGGTAATCTTGATTCGCACGCAGGTATTCCTTGAACTCTTTTTGAGTCTTCTTATCAAGCGTCAGCATGAACGCGCGATATGCGAGCGGGAAGACAATATGCTTATTCGTCTCGAGATAGTCCTCTAGGATGGCCTCATTGCTCACACCAAGAACCGTCAGGATAATCGCGGCGGTGATACCCGTACGGTCCTTTCCCGCGGTGCAATGAAAATAGATGCCGCCTTCTTCGCGCTGCAAAAGAAGGTTAAAGATCTGCGTCCAGGACTCTTTGCGCTCTATGGCGATCAGTCGACGGTAATAATGGTAGATGTCTGGGAGCTGGTGCGTCTTGACGATGGTGCGCTTGGCTTCTTTCTCGGAAGAGGAGCCCATCTCCTCCATCGTGATCAAGGGGAGATGATAGTTCGTCACGCCAGGCAGCTCGTCGTCAGGCTTGGAATCCCGTTCTTGCTGCGTCCGCAAATCCACGACGACTTTGATGTTGCTCTGGTCCAAGATAAGCTTTTTCTCTTTCGCGGACAAATGGTGAAGCGCCTCTCCGCGGAAGAGCACTCCTTTTATTACGGCTTCGCATCCAAAATCTCTGAAATTTTTCATAAAACCCTGCAATCCTCGATTAATTATATCTATTTTTGATATCCAAACGGCACTGTTTTCTTTGAACACGAAACAAGAAATTTCTTCGCAAAAGGCGTTCAAAAGGAAAAGGGGCCATCCTTCGCGTCGGAGTTGCGCGAACGATGGTCCCAAGCCATGAAGCAGAGGCTTACTGCTTATTCTTGCTTGCTTTTCTTCACGGCCCCACGGATGGCGAAGATGCCCCAGACGATGAGACCAGCGCCGATGACGCCGTCTGCAATGAAGAGCAGTTCCTGCCAGATTGGGAGTTTATAGCCTAGAATGTCCTGCCTCATCGCATTGGAGTTCACCAAAACATAGAGGAGGTTATGCGCGGCCCTACGCAGACAAGTCACGTCGGAGATGTCGTTCGGGTTCGCGTTTTCCCACGGCTGAACGCTCGTGAGGTTTAAGTCGCCGCCAGCGTAGCACATCTGACGGTTGTTCATGTAGAGGTCCGTGTGGAAGTCGCAGATAACGAGGCCACAGAATCCCCACTCCTTACGGAGAATGCTGGTGAGGAGGCGATAGTCGCCACCGGTCCAGACCGTACCGATACGCGTGAAGGCGGACATGACGCCGAGCGTCTTGCCTTCCTTGACGGCGATTTCAAACGGACGGAGGTAAATCTCGCGGATCGCCTGCTCGCTGACCCAATAGTTGCCGCCACCGATCGAACGGTGGGTTTCCTGGTCGTTGAGGGCGAAGTGCTTGACGGTGGTATAGACGCCTTTGGTCTGGACGGCCTTGATGACGGTCGCGGCGAAGCGACCGGTCAGCAATGGGTCTTCGGAGTAATACTCGGTGTTACGTCCGCCGAAAGGAGAACGATGGATATTGACGCCTGGAGAGTACCAACCGGTGTAGGGCATGTGCGAGCCGTTCTCGCGCTGGTCGCCAAGGAGGCATTCATTGCCAATCGCGAGGCCTTGTTTGGTGGCGAGGTCGAGGTTATAGGTCTGGGCGACCAACACCTCAGAGCAATAATAGGTCGTGCCATAGACCGCGGCGGCGCCTAGGAAGGCGACGATGCCCGTCGGGCCATCGCAGGATAGCGTGGCAGGCACGCCAAGGCGCTGGATCGCGGCGGTGCTATAGGAGCCGCCGTTGAAGAGCTTCAGGAGCTCATCGAAGGTGAATTCGTTGAGGTAATCCTCCCAAAGGGAATCGTTGTAGGCTTTGCCAAGCAGGTCCTTGAGAAGGATGTCGCGCTTGGTAACGGTGCCGTCTTCCTGGGTCTCCTCGATTTGCTTCGTGGTCTGACCCGTAATCGGCATCGTTTCATACACCTCGGGGTTATTCGGAGTGTAGTTTTTAAGGTTTTCGTTCAGCCATTCGTTGGTGACGGTGCGGTCCTCGATGGTCGGTTTCTCGGGGAAGGTGCCCGCGAAATCGGCGCGGGAGAGCTGGGTGCCCAGATGGTCGTCCGCGTCTTCATAACGGTTGACGACGGCCTCACCCGTGACGGGATCTTTTTCAAACCGTGCGTAATCTGCAAGGTTTTTGACGAAATGGTCAAAGGAATGGTGCGCGTCGGTCGAGACGAAGAAGGTGTAGTCACCCTTCTCGAGTTCGTATCCCCTAAAGTTGTTCCCATTCTTGTCGTAGCAGTCATAGGAAGCAAAATTGTAGGGGTCGACTTCGATGCGGACGGTATCCTTTTCGCCCGGGGCAAGTTTCTTGGTCTTGGCAAAGCCGACGAGGACTTTGTAAGGCTTTTCGATGCCTCCGGCGGTATAGGGTGCGCTCGCGTAGACTTGGACGACATGCTTGCCCGCGACGGAGCCCGTGTTGGTCACGCGGACGTCGATGGTGAACTTCTCGTCCGCCTTTAACGCGCTGCCAAGGGCATCCTTGTTGAGCAATTCCTCGGAGAAGGTGGTGTAGCTAAGGCCGTGTCCAAAGGGATAGACGACGTTCTTGTTGTACCACTCTTCGCCATCGGTATGGCCGCGGGTCTCGTAGTACCGGTAACCATAATAGATGTCTTCTTCGTAATCCACGAAATAGAAGAGTTTCTTCTTGCCATCGACGATATAGGAATCGCCCTTGTCTTCAAGGTTGTCGCCGAAGTTCTGCCAGGTGGGGTCGTTCTCGTATTTGGTATAGAGGGTGTCGACCGTATGGCCGGAAGGATTGACGGTCCCGTTAAGGATCTCGCCAAGGGCCATGATGCCCTGGGCGCCGACGCTGCCGATGAGCATGGCGGCATCGATTTTCTCCTGATAGGCGGGATCATCGTGGAACTTCAGGAAGCCGAGGTCGATGTTGTTGGAGCTATTGATGAGGACCACCACATGCTCGAAGCCCGAATTGCAGACATGCTCGAGCAAGGCGCGTTCGTTGGAATCGAGTTGGAGATAGTGATGGTTCGGGTCCTCGTCCATATGACGCGGAAGGTCCCAGTTCTCGCCAGCGATGCGGGAGAAGACGACCAAGGCCGCGTCTTTGTAGTTCGCGTAGGACGCGGTAACGTCCGATGTATAGGATGCGACAGGCGTTTCGCCGGTGGCGAGCGTCGGCGCTCCACCGCTGCTCATGGTCGGGTTTTCCGGACGGCCAGAGCCGCTGCGCCCATTATCGTCATAGAAGGCTTTTAAGGTCGGGTTGAACTCGATCTTCGCGGCGGTCAAGGAATCGAAGATGGTCTTAACGGGTTCGTCCTGTTTTGGGGCAGCGGAACCGCTGCCGCCGGTGACGAGGTTGATGCAGTTCTTGCCGAAGACAGAGACTTTCGCATTGGCCTTAAGAGGCAACGCGTTGTTCTCGTTTTTAAGCAAGACCATGCCTTCTTCGCAGATTTCCTTGCTGACGGCGTTGCCGTTATCGTAGGCCTCCTCCTTCGTCTGGAAGTCCTGCGTATATAGGCCGGCGTTATTGCCTGCCGCCGTAATGGCGCGCGGACCGTCGAAGACGTTGTTCATGAGGGTGTAGATACCGGTGTTCACGCTCGTCAAAATAGACGCGGTCGAGAAGAGTCCAACGGATAAAATGGTGACGATGGACCAAGCCAAAAACGGCTTGTGCAAAATAAATTTCTTTACTTTTCCCATAACGACCCCCCATTAACCGAGTTGGTCAACGTTTTCAGGGCATTCCTCGGGCCAGGTGAGCTCCGCGGAAGTAGTTAGCTTGATGCAATCGATCATCGGTGCCGTGGAAAGGGCGGTGCCATACATCAGAATGTTATTGGCGACGACGAACTGGATGCAGTTAGGGCCCTTCTTAAGCGGGAGATTCTCCATAAGGGTGAAGTCCGCGAAGTCTTTCGTGCCGGCGCCTTGATCGGGAACGTTCTCGATCTTGATGGTGCCGTAGTCAAAGCCGACTTCATTAACGAGGATCGGGAAGATATCGACGTTGAATTCAATATCGCGATACTCCGCGGAGAAGCGAGCGACGAAGGTGACGTCTTCCACGTCTTTGTCGGAGACGATGTTGAATTCAAGGGTGTCGCCCTGAACGTACATAAAGTGGACATAGTATCCGCCCGATGCGCCGGCGTTATCGCGGTCTTTGCCGATTAAGCCATAGCTGGAAGTGCCGCCCGAATAGGTCGCGCCTTCCATATCTTCAATGCAGGGGCAGTATTCGGCTTCAAATAAATATTCCTTACGAGCCGCGGGGGTAATCTCGCTGCTAGCGACGGGAGGGACGTCCTCGCTGGAGACGACGGGAGGGACGTCCTCGCTGGAGGTCACAGGAGGGACGTCCTCGCTACTGGTGACGGGAGGGATGTCTTCGCTAGATTGATCCGGAAGCGTGTCGCTATGGGCGGGACCGGGCTCTTGGCTGGAAACGACGGGTCCAGGACCAGGTTCTTGGCTGGAAGTGACAAGTCCAGGGTGGGTGCTTGCAGGAGCGGCCTCGCTGCTCTTATCGCCCGCAGGAACGGACGAAGGGGCTGGGGTTTGGGATGCAGACGCGCTGCTCGATGGTGCAGAGGAGGAACCTCCGCCACAGGAAACGAGGAAAGCGAGTGAGAGCAGCGCAGGAGCGATTAATTTCATTTTCATAATGTTGCCTCTAAGGATTCATGGTTAATTCGTTGGGGTTTGACGGAGATTTCCGCCTTTCAAAGCAAATTGCTGGGGTCGTTTTTGCACGACCCCAGCAAATGTCGTTGTTGTGGGTTACGAAGGTTTATTTGTCTTCGTGACGCTTTTTCGCAACAAGGGCAACGCCGACCATCGTGAGCGCGATGATCATGCTGCCACCGACGATGGAGCCGCCGCAGCCAGAGCCAGCCGCGCCGTCTTTGCCGGCAGGGCCAGTGTCGCCCTTGGGGCCTTGCTCGCCAGTGTCACCCTTCGGACCTTGCGCACCGGTGTCGCCCTTGGGGCCTTGTGCACCAGTGTCGCCCTTGGGGCCTTGCTCGCCAGTGTCGCCCTTGGGGCCGACAGGGCCAGTTTCGCCTTGCGGACCGACGACCTTACCGGCGTTGACGGTCTGGCCGTTGGTCAAGGTGAGGATGAGATTGCCTTCGGCATCAACGGTAGCGGATTCGATTCCGATACCAGCGGCGCCGATGACGTTGCCGAGGTTCTGCGTAGAACCATCGGAGAAGGTGACGATGAGTTCGCCAG
>JAFSVB010000058.1 GCA_017450325.1 Bacilli bacterium
CCTCACGCGGGGTCGGATAGCCTTCCATCGGGGCGAGAGGACGTACCTCGTGGGAGACATAGAGGAAGTCATAGAGGCGCCCCTTCTCCGAGACGATGTCGAGACTTGGGACGAGGTAATCGCCTTTATAGGGGGCGGAGAATTCGCCATGAATCGTCGCAAGGGAAATCTTCGGCGACTTTTCCATGTCGTAGATGACCGTGCGGCCCGTCGTCATGCCGACGGGGACGGCCGCGGATTGCAGGTCCTTTTCATTGATCTTGCGGCCATAGTGGTCGCAGACGAGCTTGTCCGCTTCGTTGACGCGAAGCAAAAGGGTGGTTTCTTTCGTCGAAAGGACGAAGGTGCGTTCTTGAATGTGTATCATATGGAAATATTATGCATGGAATCGCCCTTCTTTTGAAACAAAAGAGAGAAAAGAGAGCCTATTCGGCTCCCTCGTTTCGGTTATAGGCCACGCCGAGTCTTTCGCAAAGCGCGATGAGTTCGGGCTCCTTGAGTTTCTTTAGGAGTTTTAAAGGATCTTCGTCAGGGTCTTGTGTTGAAAGGTGGTTAAGCAGCGTTTCGCCCTGCTCCTTCTCAAAAATGAATTCGATATAGCCGGCCATCCCGCTCATTCCATATGCGGAAAAGCGGTACTCGGTCGCGCGAATCGTCCCATCTTGGTCACGGCGGACTTCATCCATGGAGTCGCCCTCCTTATTTCTTAATAGAATTCTACCTTATTTTTCTACATTCGTGGGGACGTCTTCTTTGGGCTTTTTGACGTAACGGATGTATTCGACGTTCTCATCTTCGCACGCCATGTCGACCATGAAGTCGTAGACGCGGTCGCGGAGCATTTTCTTCCTTTGGGGAACGGAGAGGTCTTTGTCGGGATAAATGGGCCGGCCGACGTGGACGGTCATCTTGGGGGCGCGTTTCTTGAAGAGACGGTGACGACGATACGTCGTGCATACGGGCACGACGGGGCAGCCAAGCTCAGCAGGATAGACGAACGAGCCATCGCCAAAGGGACGAATGTGGGTGCAATAGGGCCAAATGTGGGCTTCGGGGAAGATGGAAATGCCTCGATGCTGACGGACGCGGTATTTCAGGCATTCGACGAAATCGGCGTGCTGTTTGGGCGTCTCGGGAACGGGGATGCAGCCGAGCAACTGCACCAGGTAACGGATGCCAGGGATCGAGGTGGCATCCTGATCGGCGACGATATAAGTACGGCGCGGACCAGAGACGTAAAGCTGAATGAGCATGGCGTCGACGATTTGGGTATGATTGGTATAGAAGAAACAGCCTTTTCGACGAATCATCCGCAGATTCTTCTTTCCTTTCACCTTGATGCCGAAAATCCATTTGACGGGGAAATAGAGAATCGGTAATGCGATCACCCAATACAAAAACCAAGAGAAGAAACGCGAAAAGATGTCTTTGTGGGCATACTTAAAAGACTCCGGGAGGGGCTTGCGAACGATCTTGGTGCCCGCGAAGTCATCCGTTAACGCGTCCGTGTAGTAAACGGTCTTCTTTGGTTTCATCGATTTTACGCCTGCATTCCTTATTGATATAAGGAGTGGCGCGGCTATTATCCCATAACCGAAAGTAAAATTGGGAAAAAGTAGCCAAATGGGAGAAAACTTCCTAAACTAAGTCGGCTATGAAAATCGTTTTCGTCCTTGAATGCGCGAATTCCATCACCAACGGAACCGGTGCGACCTGCTACCGTTTTGCGGAAGAGCTTCGCAAGAAGGGACATGAAATCATCATGTTGGGTGAAGAGCTCAAACCCGGTGAGACATCGAAGTTCACTTACGTCGGTCTCAAGCATTATAACTTCCCGATTTTCGAAGGGCTTATCGCCAAAGACGGCTTCAATTTCGTCAGGTGCGACCCGACCATAATCTATCAAGCGATTAAAGGCGCGGACATCGTGCATTTATTCGCCCCGTTTAAGCTCGCTTCGGTCGCCCGCCTCGTAGCGGAGATATGCAACGTCCCGGTATCCTGTGCCTTCCACGTTCAGCCTCAAAACATCACCTCCGCCATCCATATCGGGAAGTTCCGCTTTGCCAATAGCGTTCTCTACTACAGCTACCGCCGTTACCTCTATGACCATATCCGTCACGTACATTGCCCCTCCGAGATGATCCGCAGCGAACTAATCGACCACAATTACCGCAACAACGAATTCCATGTCATCAGCAACGGCATCATTCCCTATTTCCACCGCGTCGAATCGGAAAAGCCCCAGGAATACGCGGATAAGATCGTCGTCACGATGTCGGGTCGCCTCGCCCCTGAAAAGAGGCAAGACCTCATCATCAAGGCCGTCGCAAGCAGCAAGTACAACCAGCGCATCCAAGTCGTCTTCTGCGGCAAGGGCCCTTGGGAAAAGCACCTTCGGAAGCTCGCGGAGAAAAAGGGGCTCGCCAATGACATCGTCGTCAAGTTCTGCGACCAGAAGCAACTCCGCGACGTCCTTTGTTACACCGACATCTACGTCCATGCAAGCGACTTTGAAATCGAAGGGATCTCCGCTATTGAGGCCATCGCCTGCGGCGCAGTGCCCGTCATCTCGGACGCGAAGCTTTCCGCGACGAGTTCTTTCTCCCTTTCCCCGCGTTGCATCTTCCGCCATGGCAGCGCCAAGTCCCTCCGCGAGGGCATCGAGTATTTCATCGAACATCCAAAAGAGCGCGAGAAGCTCTCCAAAGCCTATGAGAAAGAAGGCAACGCCTACCATCTTGCCCGCATGGTTGAAAAGACTGAGGAGATGTTCAAGACCGTCATTGAGGACCATGAGGCAGGCTTAGATATCTGCCAAAACCGCGTGCGGAACAAAGACGTCCGCAAGAAGCGAAAAATCTGCAAAAAGCTCATCAAAGCCGGCTTAATTGATGGCATGCCTGACGATTTAAAATAGGCAAGAATCTCCGCAAAACGCATATTATTTTGAAATTATGTCTTAGTTTTTGCCATATGGGCGCTCTTTTATGCATGACACGTGCATGTTAAAATGTGCCCACTATGAACGTTTCACTGAATTACGGATGGAGTTTCCTTCCGGGTCGGATTGAGTCCGCCATCGAATCGCCTTTGAAGTCCGCGCAGAAGGTGATGATCCCCCACTGCGTCGACATCTTCCCAGCGCAATACCTAAGCGAATATAGCTACCAACAGGAATACACCTATCAGCTTGTCTTCGACTGCAAGGATCCTTCCCCCGTCAAGTTGTTGCGCTTTGACGGAGCGATGCTGCAATTCGACTGCTATCTCAACGGGCAGAACCTCGGCCATTTTATCTCCGGCTTCTTCCCTGTCGAGATCGACGTCACGAAATACCTGCGCCCTAAGAACAACACCCTCGTCGTCTTTTTAGACGGAAGAGAGGACAAGACCATCCCGCCTTTTGGCAAGGTCGTTGACTACCTGACGTTTGCTGGCATCTACCGCGAGGTGACGCTGCGCTGCCTCCCCGAAGCCTATATCCAAGATTGTTTTGTCCGTGGCAAAGCCGATGGTACCCTCAGCATAGACATCGACACGGTCGGACCAGCCCAGGCGACATTCGCCCTTTTTGACCATGGCAAGCTCCTCGCCGAATTCCAAGAAAAGGAATACCGTCTCGCAAACGTCCATCCTTGGACCTGCAAGGATCCATATCTTTACGATCTAGAGATCCGTTACGGGGATCATGTTCTCCATGTTCCCGTCGGATTCCGCGATGTGCGTTTCTCCTCGGAAGGCTTCTTCATCAATGGCAAGAAGAGCAAACTCATCGGACTCAACCGTCATCAGACCTACCCCTACTTCGGCCCTGCCGCGCCGAAATCATTGCAAGAAGAAGACGCCGATCTTCTGAAGGCTTCAGGCCTCAATCTCGTCCGCACTTCGCACTATCCTCAAAGCGAGCACTTCCTACGCCACTGCGACGAAATCGGACTCATGGTCGTCGACGAGATCCCCGGCTGGCAATATATCGGCAAGGATGAAAAATGGAGGGAGAACTGCAGGGATTTCGCCCGTAGGATGGTTTTAAAGGAGAGAAACCATCCCTGCCTGATCGCCTATGGACTACGCATTGACGAATCGGGGGATGATGACGAGCTATATTCTTCCATCATCGCGATCAAGAACCAGTTGGATCCGACCAGGCAAAGCCTCGGCGTCCGCAACGTTAAAGATTCCCATTGCCTTGAAGATATCTATGGCTACAACGACTTCAGCTGCGGAGGCCTCACCCATGGCTGCGACGCATCTAAGGACCTAAAGACGGCGAAAGGCAAAGCCATCCTCATTACTGAGAGCAACGGGCACGTCTTCCCGACCAAATCCTTCGATGGCACCGCGAGAAGGCTCGAGCACGCCCAGCGCCACGCCCTCGTCCTCAATGACGTCCTTTCTGACGATGGCTATTGCGGCGCGGTGACATGGTGCGCCTTCGATTACAACACGCATCGAGAATTCGGGTCGGTGGACCATATCTGCCATCATGGCGTCTACGATATCTTCCGCAACCCGAAATTCGCGGGTAGCTTTTTCCAAAGTCAGCAAAGCCGCACTCCAGTTCTCGAAGTTGCCTCATTGATGGAAACCGGCGACTTCGACGCCGCCTTAATGGGCAAGATATACGTTTTCACGAACGCTGATTACGTCGAGCTTTACCGCGCGGACCAGCATGTCGGCCGCTTCTACCCCGCCCGTAAGCAATACCCAAGCCTCCCCCATCCGCCCGTCATCGTGGACGACATCATCGGCGATATCTTTGATGAACCTAAAATCAGCAAAGAAGACGGTAAGAAGATCGTCGAGTCGTTCAACTACTGCGCGCAATATGGCTATGGCGCTCTCCGCCTTCGCGATAAATTGCTTTTGGCGAGGATGATGGCCAAATACCACCTCGACTTCTCCTACATTTATGCGACATACACCAAGTACGTCCAAACGTGGGGCGAAGGAAGCATCCTCTGGAGGTTTGAGGCCTATAAAGACGGCAAGAAAGTCGCAACCGTCACCCGCGGTGCCTCCACCGATTACCATCTCGAAGTCCGTCCCACCCGTGAGACGCTGACCCATGGCGAGACCTATGATTGCTGCAGCATCCACATTTTCAAGAAAGACCAATTCGGAACGACCACGCCTTATGCAAGCGACGTCGTTATGGTCGAGACAGAAGGGCCCATCGAAGTTTATGGCCCTAAGGTTTTCTCCCTCTATGGCGGCGGCAGCACCATCTATATCCGCACCCTGCCCGCGAAAGGGCCCTCAGAAGGCGTCGTGAAGATTACCTGCATGGGCGAAACACTCGAAACCCGCCTCCTGATTAAACAAGCATAGTTTATTGGCGGAAATTGCTTTTTTACGCACATGATGCCATGATATGGCATGCTTCGTTTTCGCCGTATCCCTCTCTTAATAAGCTTGAGCATCGCCTGCTTAGGCGCTTTTGCTGGCTCTGCCGTTTTTTTCGCGCGTGAAGCAGCAACAGCGGTCCTGGCGGATGGCCCTACTGCTGGAGGCTCCGTCCCATCAAACCTGACGCTGCGTGACAATACGGCGAGCGAGATTAAGAGTTATTACGCATCTCTTTCCAACTTTGATTCTACGGAGCTCCAAGGGGAGAACCTTTTGAAAAACTTGCGGCCAATCCTGCAGAATTTCACCTATTACAGTTATGACAACTGCTGGAAGATGTACGAGATTACGGATCGAGACTGGTCCCTTTCCCCTGCAGAAGGTATTTCTGGCTATAACCCATCGACCAAGGCCGTAACTGGATATCGGTACGGAGCCGGTTATGAGAACCCTTATATCCATCCGCTTTACCGCAACCTAGACGAAGAAGGGACGGTCGTAACCGCAGGGCGAATTCGTGCATATGGCGATCATAACCAATCTGGATTTAACCGCGAGCACGTTTGGTGTCAATCTCGCAGGTTTAAAGATGAAAGCGGCGCGTCCGGCCCTGCCGGAACCGATATCCACCACTTGATTTCAGGCGATGGGTATGTGAACCAAGTCCCCCATAACAACAATCCGTATGGGTTCGTAAATCGAGCCTCCATCAAGACAAACGCCGCGAATCATGCGACATATGGCTCTTATCTTTCTGGCAACCTTAGCGGCACCCCGACGACCATCCGGGCAAGCAATGCCAAGACCGATGTTTTCGAGCCTCAAGACAGCGACAAGGGCGATATTGCTCGTGCCTGTTTCTACATGGCTGCTTGTTACAACAACATCGCTGGGGGTCAGGCAATTAGTCAGTTTAATCCAAACCTGACGATCGTCGATTACGCGACTCCTAGCGCCGAATCAGAGATTTCAGCTGCGGAGCACCCTGTCGCCATGGGCATTCTTTCCGACTTGCTCGCATGGCACAAAATGGATCCCGTCGACGAGTATGAACGTCATCGAAACAACCTTATCTACAACAACTACCAGCATAACCGGAATCCCTTCATTGATTATCCTGAATGGGTCGATTATATTTGGGGTAGAGCAGCCTATGACGAAGATGCGCATCGCGTTACGGCCTACGATTCTACCCCCACAGGCTACGTCGACTTAGACCTCGACCAAATCTACGGATATCGCGGTGGCGAAGGCGACCCGTTGATTCCAGACGACCCTGAGGTTCACGCGGCCTGGCAAAAAACTGATTCGATCACCATCGGCGATGAAGTCGTCATCGTCTGCGAAGGCGCAGCTGAGGCAGCAGACCCCTACAACGCGACCATCTTGACTGGAATCGCTAACGACATCGGGGATCGTGAAACATTCGAGGTGCAAAGCGATGAGCGTTTAAACCGGTTCTTTGACCGCGCTGACGCCTATACCTTAATCATCGAAGAGGGAACGCAGGAAGGAACGCTTGCCTTTAAGGACAAAGACGACAAATATCTCGGCTATAAAGGTAGCGATAATTCTTTAACCGCTTATGCGGACAAAGCCGATAGGACCTCGTGGATTGTATCATTTAGCGAGGGCAACGCCGTCATCAAACTATATGGAACGGATGATAAACCACGCACAATTCAATGGAATAACGCTTCAAACGCTTACCGTTTTGCAACATACACAAGCAATCAGCGCGCCATTCAGTTATATAAG
>JAFSVB010000059.1 GCA_017450325.1 Bacilli bacterium
AATGACGAATCCCACTGGCTCATCGTCTATAGCGACATCGGAGGGAGCTTTGTAAACTGGGCGTTCGAAGGCATGCAGGGTAACGATACCGATAAGGTATTGACCACCCGCGTGACGGATCAGTTTAACAAGTCCCTTTATGAGAGCCTGTCCGCAAAAACGCCCGTCGGCGAATCCATCAATTCCGCGTTCCGCCTCATCATGCCGAACCTCATGGATACCTATTTCCAGCTTGAATTCGGCCTCATCATTTTCCTCGTTATCTGGGAATCCTTGCTAACCATCGCCCTCGTCAGCACGATATTGCAGACAATCCGCAATAAAGGCTTGCAAAACGCGGTTAAAATCGATGGAAAAGCCGAGATTAAGAAGTGCCCGTTCTGCGGAAACGAATACGTCCCCGGCACCGTTGTTCGCTGCCCAAAGTGCGGCGGCATGCTCAATCTCGACGCCTTCGAGCCAAAAGAATAAACGTGCGCTATTAGGACACACTTGATAGATGGCTTTCGGTATTTGTTTTAAGCGTGCGCATTTCTTACGGAAATGTAGACGTGGGTAAAGGCAAAAAGCAGCGAAGATATCATCAACGGAATCGAGACGATCAACGCTCCAGAATAGAGGAATACTAACGACGGCAGAATGGATAGCCATAGGGTTTTAGCCATGCCCGTTTTGTTCCAAAATGCGATAAATAGGGCAGCATAAGCGACAACGAGGACGCTGTTGACGAGGATATAAAACAGCATCCCGTTCGGGACGAAGAAAGAAAACCAAGTATTTGGGATATTAAAGACGAGGAAAAACATCGAGGCATATCGCCCGAGGTTTTCTAAAACGGCGACATAGGTCGGAACGTTGGTGTTCCCTTGGCTGCGGTGTTTTAAAGCATAGACCACATTGGGAACCATGATCAGGACGATGATGATTAATCCAACGTAATTAAACCAGCCCATGTTTTCCTCTTGGGTAATACTATAGCAAAAGCCGCCTCTCATGGGGCGACTAGTCGCTAGCAGAATTCAATTAACCTAGCAGTTCTTCGCTTTTTCTTGCAATTCCCGCTTCTTTTCTATGGAATCTTTTAGTTCAAAGTAGTCGTCGCTAAGGCCCCACTCCTGCTTGAGACATTGAATGATTCGCTCATATGTATCCGCAGCTTTTTGATAATCGCCTTGTATAACATAGACATCCGATATCGCCATGAGGGGATCAATGTAGCGCGGCCTCTTCGGGTCTTTTTCAAAGGACGCTTCATAATAAGCAATCGTCTTATCGTATTTAGCTCTTTTCGCATAATACTGGGCAGCCTCAAAGAGGAAGGCATCGTTATCCGGGTATTCCTCCGCAAGTGCCTCGACTTGCTTATCGGCCTCGTCTCCGCCAAATCGAATCCACGTTATGTGGACGCGGTAGAAATCGGCCAGAAGCTTCTTCGCGCTGTCAAGGCTTTCATAGACGCGAACATACTCTTCCGCCTCGTCCGCACGGTTATCCGCGATAAGATTATCGATGAGGTACAAGTAAGGAAGCGGGATGGAAGGGTTCTTCTGAACGATGTCTTTATAGAATTCAATCGCGCGGCTATGGTTGGAGAAATTCCAGTCCCAAGTGACGTGCCCATCGAATTCACCTAGCAGCCACTGATGCTCCTTCTTGCCAGGGTTCATCAAGATCGCCTCCGTCGCATACTTATGAACCTTCTCTCGGTCCGAGAGCATACGGCGCCCATAAAGCTGCGCGAGCAAGCCCGTTGCCCTCTCTTTGCGTTCTTTGTCTTCAAGTAGCGATGAGAGGTAGCCTTCATATTCGTCAAAGGTCTGCGGAGCTAGGTCTCTTTCGATATCGAGTCTATGCTCGATGCGGTTTAGCCTCTCGTCGATGGTGAGGTCAAAAAGATCATCGATCGTGACGCCGAACGTCTCAGCGATCTTCGGTAACAACGTGATGTCTGGCTTGGCATCGAGCGTCTCCCATTTCGAGACCGATTGAGCGCTGATGCAAAGGATGTCCGCCAATTGCTTTTGAGTAAGTTTCGCTTTTTGTCTTAGCTGAGCGATTTTTGTACCTAGTTCCATAAGTTAGCCCCCGTTGTCGGCATCATGGTATGGCGAAAATACGGGTTCGTTCAATAACGCGGTTTGATACCTTTATCAATCGACGGTTGTTTTTGTCTTTCTTAATGACAGAAATCCATGGGAAGGTTCACATATTCTTTGCAGCTTGTACCACTAGGCACAAGGCCCCTGGGTCATCCCACAGAATACGTTCTTCGCGCACTTGCCGCTGTCAGAAGGAGAATTGACTTGCCAAGGCGTGCCACGAAGAGGGCTTTTCCTCTCCCCCATCCGACAAGCGCAGCATTTTCCATGAGCGTTCCAAGACATATCTCTTTCACCTTTATTTCGATAGACGTGCTCGGTATCTTGACGAAGCACGTACCGGCGCTTATTTGATTTTCAGCGTCTTTAAATATGCTTTGTGTTCCTCACTGACGCGGAAGGATTCGACGGCCTTCTGGATTGCCTTGTTATGGGTGAAGACGCAAAAGCGCTTATCCTCAATTGCTTTGACGAAGGAATCATAATTCTTCGCAAGCCCTGTTGCGAGATACCAAGCGACCATCATCTTGACGTAATAATCGTCCAGTTGGATTTCTTCGACGTGAGCGATGTGCTCCGCCTCGAAGTCTTCCCCTAGGAAGTAGTTCATCAAGCATTTCACCGCGTAACGTACGCGGTAGACTTCTTCGCTTTTGAGCCAATCATAAACAATGGGGAGAAGTTCTTTCTTATATTTGTTCAGATGCTTGTTGCAGATGGTGTCGCAAACCGACCAATTCGTAATATATGGAAGAAAAGAGTCGACTTTTGCGATGAAATCATCGAAATCCTTGATATCGCAAAGCAAAAAAGCGTGCAATATGTTCTCCTCGTGGTAGACATGAGGAAGCGACCGTAGAAACTTTGCCCTCTCTTCTTGCGTCAGAGATTTTCCGTATTTCTTAATCGCAGGGAGGCGGACGCCGATGAGTGTCTTCTCATCGATATTTGGGATTAAGGGCAAGGTAAAGCGACGATAGCCCTCGTCTTGAAGTTCAAACAAATGCTTTTGTATGTCGCTCATAAGCCAAGCCCCTACTCTATTCTTTCTTCCACCCATGTTCGCCATGGTAGATCATCAACTTGGACATTCCCCCATCGATGACGATTTCCTGGCACGTGATAAAGGAAGCTTTTTCCGAACAGAGATAGAGTACCATGTTCGCGATATCATCGCGCACCCCAACGCGGCCAACGAGCTGCTGATTCGCGTCGCTGCCTTCGTAGGTGGCATCCGCGGTATCAATCCAGCCTGGGGCAATCGCGTTTACCCGTATTTTTGGACCAAGGGACACCGCAAGCGCAGAAGTCCTCGCTATTTTCCGTTGCAGAATGAATGGCCTTGCGGACGTCCCAAACATGATGATTGTTTTTTCACCAAAGAAAACCGGAAGCATTTTCTTTTATGACTACAAGCGGGATGTTTATGCAATTAGAGGTACATATAATAAGGCCGTGGGAACACTGTTGAGCGCGTTAGAAATTGGTTTAATGATGTTTTGCACTTTGCAAGAACCGCCTGTTAGCAGCATGCCTCTGCGGCAGACCTCTCTCGCATCATTTTCTTATGAGGATATTGTTTTTAATGGCGTTAATGCCTCGCCAATGACTGATTATATCGGCAATCTAACAACGCAGATTCCTTATAATTCCGGAACTCAGCGTGTGTTTGTTGCGTTAAACATTGTCCTTTCGCCACAGAAGATGAGGCAATCGAAATGTATGAATACCTACTTTCGCTAGAGGAGGATGACCCATGAAACGAGCCTGGAAGCCTTTGTTCATAATGCTGCTTTTTTCGTTGCTTGCCTGCAGTGGATGCCAAAGCGTTCCCACCCCTGGCATATCCACAGAAACGACCTCAGAATTGCAACCTTATTCTGAAGCGGCACCCGACCCGTCTTCCTTCCTGTCCTCAAGTCCTTCCTCGGAGCTTGGAGAGGGCTATCATCATGATGAGGTTGGACACTGGAAGGAATATATTGGAGACTCCTCTCATCGGAAGATTGGCTTTGAAGAGCATCGCTTTATTGAAACCGATTCGAATGATAGTTCTATAAAACTGTCATGCGAAGTTTGTGGCTACGAGAAGACACATACCCATACTTTCGCAGAAGAATATAGTTTTGATGAACGTGGCCATTACCGCGTATCGACCTGTGGACACCAAGACGAGCCGCTATCTCCCCATGCCCTCCATGTGGATTTTGACGTAGTGGGCAGCAACATTGTCGAGCGGTGGCGATGCAGCGTATGTGACTATTCCAGCAGCATAGATACGTTCGATGAAGCATTTGCCTCCCATATTGAGTATGAAGTGCAAGGCGACGGAAGCGCGAAGATCGTCGGTATCGGAGACTATGCGCTTCGTCGCTCCCTCAATTTTCCACGCTTCGTGGACGGGCACGAGGTTCGCGAGGTCGTCTACGCTTCGAACAAGAAGCCATCCATCGATGAATACTGGGATGAAGTAGGAGCCGTATATGTCCCTTCCTCCGTCAAAAGACTAAGCGAGCCGCTGTCAGGATATGGAGATCTCCACCTTTTCTACGATGGAACCCTTGCCGATTATCTAAGTCTCGAGACATATAGCGATGGCATTACTTGCCCACGGATTTATTTACATCTCCGCGACGAAACGGGGTCATTCTATCTTGTGCAGGACCTCATATTGCCGCAAGGGACGAAAAAAGTTCCGAAATTCGCCTTTATGTACGTATGCCTTCGCTCCTTGACCTGCAACGAAGAACTAGAGGAAATCGAGACAGGCGCCTTTATCAGCGCTCGCTTTTTAAAGGAAGTCCGTTTCAATCGCCAACTGAAGAAAGTCCATCCCGGCGCCTTCATGGCCACGGGCATCCGTGATTTAGTCTTCCCCTGCGCCCGGTTGCAAGTCGATGGAATTTGGATGCTTGACCACCTCCGGTCCGTCACCATAGAAGAAGACGCCCAAATCGAGGGGGTGGCGCGGATGTTTGTGGGAGGCTGTCCTCGATTATTAGGCTTCTTCGATCAAAGAAAGGACAAGACTTCGGAGATAACCGTTCCCCCGACGGTGTTGTTCCTCTTGGACGATGGTTCCGCGTTTGTCGATGATGGTGACTTCGCCTTCTATCATACCGAGGATGGTTATTTCTTGTATGACTATCTAGGCAAGGATTATGGAGTCACATTACCGGAAGCTGTCCACGATGGAGAATTAACGGCAGATCATTACACGGTTCACGAACGGTTTTGCTATGTGAAGAAACTTGGAGGAGACGGCGATATATCCGACGAAGAATATGAATATTTGCTCAATGATCATATCATCACGAGCATGGTCATTCCCTCCAGCGTCGTAGCAATACAAAGCGGGCTATTGGCCGACTCGGGCCATCGTTTGCTTCGGGAAGTCCGCTTTCATATGACTTTAGAGGAGGCGCTTATCAGGCTGCCGGATGACTATGAGTCTATGAGGGACATGCCCGCCCTATTCTATTGGGCGAACGGAGTATTTGTTCCCTTTTCGGAGTGAACTGCAAAAGAACCATTCGTCATCCACCTAAAGTCGAGCCTTTCATTGAGTCAGTTATGGACGGGGTTATTGGCATTGGCGTCGATGGGGCCGAGGGAAGTGGCGACCGTCCTAGGCCTTATCCCTAAGATACCAGGAAAGAACCTCAATGTTTCTCAGGATTCTTTTCGCGAAGTAGGCATCGTTCTTCACGTTATCCATAAACTTTCACCCCGTCTTTTAATATCTCGTTCATCAGCTTGACGTTTTGGATGGCCGTTTCTAAACGAATCAAATCGACCCTCTTCCCTAGCTTTTCCTCAAGAAGCCCGAGAAGTTCGCAATGCTCGATGCCTTCCACCGCTGAAGCCAGCATCAAGTCTACATCGCTGTCCTTCGTGTCCTTGCCCTTCGCGTAACTGCCAAACAAATAGCAGGCATTTACCGGGTAATTGCTGCATAAGGAAGAAACGGCGGCTCGGATTTCATCCAAGGGCAAAACCTTATCTCTCAGATAATTATCAAGTATCTTCACGATTTGAGCGTATTTGAATGAGCCTTTGTAAGCCTCGTCCGCCTCATAACGGCAATAAGCCCCGAACGGGATGCCAACAAGTTTTGCGGCGGCAGGTTGGGTGATTCCGCATTGCAATCTTAAATCCTTTAATTTCGTGGCAATGTCTTGCTTTCTTTATTGCCGCTTTGGCAAGTTTTATAAACTCCTATTGCCATTCTCTATCATTAAAAACCGCCCAGCGATGGACGGTCTTGTTGGTTTGTTGTTTCTCGCCTATACGAGAGTCGAAGGAACTACGCCTCCCTCTTCAGCAATTTACTTTTCAGGTTATCCATCAATATCGCGCCCAATGGAGCGGTTATCAATATTGCCACCACCGCAGCGGTCAGCACCAACGTGCCGCAGGCAAGTCCTTCGGATAAAGCAACCGCCCCAATCGATGCTTGGACGGTCGCTTTCGGAAGATAAGAAAAGACGATATACAGTTTTTCCTTCCAGGTGAAATTCGTTGCGACTACGGAACAAAGCACGCCCAAACTCCTAAATACCAACGCAATGAAGACTAGCCCGACGATAATTGCCCCTTCTTTTGAAAAGGCGTAACGAGCATCAACCGCAACGCCAACAAGGGCAAACAACAGTATCTCAAAACCTTGCCATAAGCCGTTGTAGGATTTCTGTAGCTCTTTTGCTTCCTCTTTTTTAAAGATACCCACCACAAACGCCATGACGATTATGGCTAATAGGGACGAAACGCTGAAATACGGTCTCAAGGCGTTCTCGAGGGCGAGCATCCCAAAGGAGAGGCCAAGCATCAAAATGACATGGACGATTCTATTTAGTTTCATGTATCGAATGGCTAAAACCATCAACAAGCCTACTCCGATACCCAAAATGACGCCAGAAACAATCGAAATGGGGATTTGCCCAACGCTCCACGCATCAAATGTGGACGTCGCGACCAGGTTTTTGAATGAATAGAAAAGGACGATTACAAAGATGTCGTCACAAGATGCCCCCGCCATCACAAGTTCGGGCACGCAGTGTTGTTTTCCATACCCTTCTTCCATTAGTCGAATCATCCTCGGAACTACTACCGCCGGCGAAACGGCCGCTAAGACCGAGCCAAGAAGCAAGGCTTCGAAATAGGATATCCCAAAGAGCATTGGGCCAAATATCGTGATACCCGCAATTTCAAAACAAGCGGGTAAAAAGCACATCAATATCGCAGGTCGTCCTATTTTCTTTAGGCTCTTAATGTTCAAAGATAAGCCTGACCCGGTCAATATGATGACCAAAGCGATTTGCCTTAGATGAGATGAAATCGATAACAACGTATCATCGACG
>JAFSVB010000003.1 GCA_017450325.1 Bacilli bacterium
CGGTAAAGTCGCGCTAAAGAACCTCCGCCTCGAGCTTCGTGGCGACGACGCCTTCCAAACCTATCCCATCCAGCTCGCCGAAGCGAGGGACGCCGATAACGAGGCACTTCCCGAACTCACGGACGAATTCCAGGATTTCCTCATCAACCCCGGCCAGACCATCGAGGACGAGAACACCGTCTACGCCAACCTCGACGGCACCCCATCCGAGACCAAAGTCCTCAGCAAGATCCTCGGCTTCCATTTAGTCGCCAACGACATCGAGGTCGGCGGCGAAATCGAGATCGACGACGTGTTCACCTACGTCGGCACCACCCGCACCGTCCTCGACGATTTCAACCGCGATGCCGTCAAGCCAGTTCCCAACGCCTGGTGGGGCGATAGCGCCTCGGGCTTCGTCGTCCGCAAAGGCGTTCTCCTCGATAAGGCGAAATCCTACACGACCCCGTCCATCGCCGGACACTCTCATATTGTCATCGCCGCGATGGGTGATTCCAGTGGTGTCACCCTCAAGGGCATCGACGCCGCCGGCGTGACCCTTATGAACTTCAAGTGGAGCGAAGCGCTTGGCAATGCGAACCCCCTCCCCGTGACCGCGACGGGCGGCTATGCCAACTACGTGGTCAACCTCACCCAGCTTTCGGGCAATGGCATCCTCGACAAAGTCGTCATCGAATCGACCACCCCGTTTGAGGTCTCCAACGTCTTCCTCACCTCGCTCGAGACTCCGGTCCTCGACCTCTCCTATCCGCGCATCGCCCCGACGGTCACGATGGATTCCTTCGAGCGCGAAATCGCCTCGCTGAACTCCGATTGGGATGCTTCCGCCTTGATTCAGGCCAATATCGACGCCGACGTCAACGGATTCGTCTCCTATAACCATGGCGATCAGATTAAAACCACGGGCGGCGCGCTCGTTCTTCCTGCGGCGGATGATTACGCCCAGGTCACCATTGGCTATAAGGCGACCCGCCTCGATATGAACGCCAAGTACGTCGTCATCGCCGCCAAGGGCGAAGACCTTAACTTGTTCCGCTTCAAGTTCCGCGGCGGCGGCAAAGATACCGAAGTCTGGTTCAACGCCGCCCTCGCCGCCGAAGGCGTCAAGACCTACGGCGACAAAGCGATTCCTTCGCCTTACGTCGACGCGAAGGGCTTCACCCATTATGTCGTCGACCTCGCGCTCAACGGCCTTGCCGTCACCGATACCTTCGACCTCTATTACACCGGAGCGACCGGCATGGAGATCGAGTCCATCTACTTCGCAGGCGATGACTTCTCCCTCGTCAAGAAATCCGAAGGGCAAACCGTCCTCACGGCTCCGCAGAACCTTGCTGATTGGGCTTATGCTGGCGGCATCTACGCCGGAAGCAGCCGCTATTTCGGCGTCGAGGTCGTCAGCGCTTCTGGCGGTGCGAACCTGATGTCCTTCCGCCTTGTCATGGGCGACAAGGAAGCTTGGCTCAAGGATGGCGTCATCAAGGCCTATACGGCTTCGGGCGCCCTCATCGATCCATCCGCAGCCATCCCTGAGACGGGCATGACCCTCTACTTCGACCTCTCCACGGGCGAATTCCCGGCAGAGAACGACGGCTGGGTCCATCTCCATGTCGGCGGTGGCTTCGAAGGCGTCGCGACGCTTGGGAAATTCATTGTCGCCGAGCGCGGCTTTGCGAAGAGCTTCGGTGGCCGCGATGTCGTTACGGTCAATAAGACCTATGAGTTCCTTGGCGGATTCGATATCGACGCTCCCTATGACTTCGTCGCGATCACCCTTAAGGCCAGCGGCACGAATATGACCTACGAGTCCTTCCGCATTGAAAGCCCTAAGGGCACCGTCGCCTATGCGAACAACCCGTCTACTTGGAATGCCGTCCACGCCGATGGCAGCCCGGTCGTCGCATCGGACGTCATCCCCGAAGTGGGCGAGACGATCTACGTCAACGTCGCCGAAAGCGCGATCGTTCTCTCCGCCGGCACCGCCTTGTACGCCCATTATGCGGATTGGGGCGAGCCCGTTGGCACCATCCAGATCACCGATCTCTCTGGCGTCAGCGCCTACACGCCTTATAACCTCATCCTCTCGAAGCTTCCCGCTTAATCACTCACATCCATGACGATATCCCGGGGGAGCGCGCCTCCCCCGGGTCCCTTTCGGAGGAAAAAACCATGAAAAAACTAATGATGCCCATGCTCAGCGCGCTCTTGCTCACCCTCGCTTCCTGTGGCGGAGGTTCTTCGTCGAAGATCGTGCTGAAAATCGGTTTCTGGCCCGAGCCGAATGACACCGCGGACGTCGCGATGTACGAGACTTGGGCGAAGCGCTTCATGGCGGACAACCCGCAATACGAGATTCAGGGCATGCCCTATACCTATTCCACGGAGACGGTAGGGCAGAAGTACGCCGTCGGCGCGCTTCCGGACGTCTGGCAGACCTGGTTCACCGAGCCGGGCAAGTTGATGGAGAAGAACATCATCCGCTCCATCGACGCGCAGGTGAAGGCGACTGGCTGGGACAAGGCCATGGACGAGGCGATGAAGGAAGAACTTACCTTTCATGGGGAGCTCTATGGCATCCCTCGCGATGGCTATGGCCTAGGGCTTCTTATGAACAAGCGCATCCTCGGCGAGAACGGCTTCCTGCCTGAAATCAATGGCAAATACTCTATATATAATGAAGACGGCTCTCCCGCCTATCCGACTTCCTTCGCG
The DNA here is from genome assembly GCA_017450325.1 of Bacilli bacterium. Taxonomy (GTDB): domain Bacteria; phylum Bacillota_I; class Bacilli_A; order RFN20; family CAG-826; genus Alloenteromonas. The sequence continues at coordinate 2,713 of JAFSVB010000003.1, forward strand.
GAAATCCAAGCCATTTCCGAAGAGCTCGTCGAACTCGACAATGTCCGCGGCTTCTTGATGTATTCCGCGAACAAAAACGGCGGATGGGTCTTCTCCAACATGGCTTGGAACTATGGCGCGACTTTGGAGAAGAAAGAAGGCGACCGCTATAAGGCGAACCTCAATGATCCCGCGGCCGTCCAGGCCCTAGAATGGGTCAAGGAAATGCGCGTGAACGGCTTGCTTCAGGAGGCGGTCTCTTCCGTTTATAACGACTGGTATTCCCATATCGGCGAGCGCGTGGCGTTCGCGGTGGTGGGCAGCGACGTCCTCCAAAACGCCAAGCTTCTAGGCGAAGTGAGCATGGACGACCTCGCCTTTGTCCCGATGCCTACGGGCGATGGCACCCATCATTATTCCCTTTATGGCGGCACGCCGTTTGTCTTCACCAAGGGCGTCTCGGACGCGAAGGTCGAGGGCATCCTCAAGTTCTTCTCCTATATCGGACGTTCGCCCGAGAAGAGCGAGAACAACCTCCTTGCGAAGAAGGAAGGCTACGAAGTCGCCAAGCGCAAGAACCAGCCGATCCTACCGACGATTATGCCTTGGAAGGATGGAGAGTTCTTGCAAGAAGCCAAGAAGCTCGAAGCGCAATACATCAATGTGAACCTCCCCGATTACGCGCCTTTCTTCGACGCGATCGAGAGCAACAAGCATCCCGAGGAACCCGCGTTAGCCCAAGAGATGTATGCTGCTTTAGACACGGCCATTCAAAGCGTCTTCACCTCGCTTGAGACCGCCAATTGCAGCGCGTTGCTCACGACGGCGAACACCACGCTGCAGAATAAACTCGACGAAAGCGCTCGGTAAAAAAACATGCTCCCTTCGCGGTCAAATCAGAAAAAGAAGCGGAATTTGCGGCGATATTCGGTGATTAAGCGCCATCTTTTCGGATGGGCGCTCATGATCGTTCCCCTCGCTCTTTTCGCGTTCTTCGTCTGGGTGCCGATGGGGCGCAACTTCCTGCTTAGCTTCCAAAACAATTACTTCGATCAGGAGTTCGTGGGACTAGCGAACTTCGCCGCCATTTTCGCGGACAAGACGTTCTTAAAAGCGCTCGGAAACACGTTCTTATATATTCTCTTCTCTATTTTGATTGGCTATCTCGTGCCGGTATTCCTCGGCTTCTTGCTTTCGGAAGTCTTCCATTTCGCGGGCATATTCCGTGTATTGCTCTACCTTCCCTGCATGATCAGCGGCATTGCGGTCGTGTTCCTCTTCTCGACGATGTATGGCGATTCCTCAACCGATTTGTTCAACGCCATCGCCATCGCTATGGGCGGCGAATCTCACCCATGGAAAGGCTCGACCTCCCTCATCATCCCGTTAATCGTCTTAGCCATGACCTGGCGTGGCGCGGGGTCGACGGCGCTGATCTACCTTTCGTCTTTCCAATCGGTGGACGACTCGATGTACGAGGCCGCCCGCATGGATGGGGCGAGCCCTTGGCAGCGCTTCATCCGCATCACCGCTCCAAGCCTCAAGGCAACGCTCATCACCTTGTTCGTCTTGCAAATCATCTCGGTGTTCCAGGTGTTCTACGAGCCCCTCGTCATCGGGCCAAAAGGCGGGCCGCTAGACAGCTCTATGTCTTTGCTGCTTCTAAGCTATCTCTACGCCTTCGAGGATTTCGAGCACGGCCGAAGCGCGGCGGTAGCGATGGTCTTGGTTTTGATCATCGCGTTATTCACCCTGGCGTATCGATTGCTTCTTAAGGTCCTTTCGGGCGAGAAAATCATCAAGCGGAGGGGCAAACGATGAAGACCCGTCGCATCTTCCCGCGCCTGAAGGACAAACGCGGAGGCTTCCTCAATTTCGCCGATTACCGCAAGGCATCGAACAAGGTGGCCTACGGCTTCATCGTCGTCTTCTTGCTCTTATTCTCCTTCGTCGCGGTGTTCCCAATCGTCTTCCTCTTCGCCTCCTCGATGAAAAGCGTCTCGGAAATCACCGGCAATACCTATACCTTCTGGCCGCAGCAGTGGGACTTTGGCAAGATCGGGGCACTTTGGAGCCGCTTCGACTTCGGTCGTTACTATCTCAACACGCTGGTATACGTCGCGGGAGCGGTGGTGTGCGCGGTGCTTTTCAATAGCCTGCTCGCCTATGCGGTCGCGGTGGTGAAGCCCTTTGGCTATAAAGTCATTAATGTCCTCGTCTTCCTCGGCTACATGGTGCCGACGATCCTCAACATCTTCCCGCTTTTGCAGGAAATCCGCGCCTTCGGTTTCCTCGACCCGGACCACCAAAGCTATCTGACGTTCCTGCCCTTGTGGCTTGGCTTTGGCGCGAATGCCTATTACTACATGCTCTTCCGCGACTATTTCGCAAGGCTTCCCAAGAGCCTCGTCGAGGCGGCTTCGATGGATGGGGCGAGCCAACTCCGCGTCTTTACCCGCGTGGTTCTTCCCTTGTCGCGACCCATCATCGGCATCGTCGCCATCTTCGCGATGACCGCTTCCTATAGCGATTTCCTGCTTCCTTATTGCGTCCTTCAAAGCTCGAACCTGCAGACGGTGGTCGTGGGCATCTACAACATCTCGAACATCAATCCGCCTCTCCAGATGCCGGATTTCCTCTTATTAATCCTTCTATCCGTCATTCCCCAAATCGTCATCTTCCTGATTTTCCAGCGCCAGATCATGAACGTCGGCGCCGGCAAAGGGAGCAAGGAGTAGCATTATGGCCAAAACCGCGGAACGTTATCTTGAAATCGACCCGTATCGCCTCATCGAAAAGGGCTTCCATAAGGAAAAGAACATGGTCTCCGAATCCTTGTTCAGCCTGGGGAACGAATATAGTGGGGTGCGCGGCTTCTTTGAGGAAGGCTCTTCCCTCCCTTCGTTGATCGGCACTTACTATAACGGCATTTACGAATACGCCTTAGAAGATACCCCAAGCGCTTATAAAGGCATCGTCAAGCGGACGCATTTCACGATCAATTCCACTAACTACCTCAAGGCGGAAATCGTCATCGACGGCGAAAAGCTCGACCTTGGGAAGGCGGAAATCGAGGATTTCCTGCGCGTTTTGGACATGCGCGATGGCTTGCTGGAGCGTTCCTTCATCCTGAAAGCGAATGAGAAACGCGTGAAGGTATGCTTCCGCCGCCTCCTTTCCATGACCCGCCCGCACATCGCCTACCAATCCATCTCCTTCTTCAGCGACCATCCCGTCCATATCGAGCTATCCCTGAACCTCGATGGTAGCGTCCTGCATTGGGGAAAACATAACTTCTACGAGGAAGGCTTCGCGGGCGAAGACGAGCTTTATCTCTATACCCCGACGACCAACCAATCCCTATACACGGCGGAGAGAATCGCTTCGCCTTGTGGCAAGGCGAGGTGGGGCAAAAAAGAGAAAGAAGTCTTCTCTCTCTACGAATTCGATGCCGCCCCCAACCAGGAATATCTCTTTGAGCGTTTCGTTTCCAATATCGCTGCAAAAACGAAAGAACCCATGGAAATCTCCGCAGAAACGGCACGAATTGATCTCGATGACGCCGTGAGGCTCTGCTTTGAGGGATTAAGGAAGGAAAACGCCTCCTTCTTCGCCTCCCATTACGCGAAGTCGGATATCGTCATCGATGGCGATGCCTCCGACCAGCAGGGGATCCGTTTCTGCATCTTCCAGATGCTCAGCGCCTACCATGGCCTAGAAAGCGACAACAACATCGGGGCGAAGGGCCTTACGGGCGAAGCCTATTCCGGCCATGCCTTCTGGGACTCGGAGACGTATTGCCTCCCTTATTACCTCTTCAATGACCAGACGTCCGCGAAGAACTTGCTGAAGTTCCGCTTTGCGACGTTGGACGAGGCGAGGGCCCGCGCGAAGGACTTAGACTGCGAAGGCGCTTGCTTCCCCATCGCGACCCGCAATGGCAAAGAAGGATGCACCTTATGGCAGCACGCCTCCACCCAGCTCCAGCCCACGACCGCCGTGGCGTACGCCATCGAGCATTACATGACCCTCTATGACGACGAGGAGTTCTTGAAGGACTATGGGGCGGAGATGCTCGGCGAGATCGCGAAGTTCCTGCTTTCTCGCGGCGACTACAATCCCGCTCATACCCGCTTTGGCTATTATGGCGTGATGGGGCCGGACGAATTCCAGCTCATGGTCGCCCACAATGCCTACACCAATTTCATGGGCAAGAAGAGCATGGAATACGCATTAAAAGTGCTCCGCGACCCGCGCTTTGGCACAAAAGATCTCCTGGCCCGCCTGAACCTCGACGAGGCTAAACTCGCGGAATTGGAGGAAGCCGCGGCGAAGATGTACCTGCCTTATGACCCGAAGACGAAGCTTTTCGAGCAGCATCAAGGCTATTACGATTTGCCGCATATCGACGTCGACAAGATCCCGCTGGAGGATTTCCCCCTCTATGCCCATTGGACCTATGACCGCATCTACCGCAACGACATGATCAAGCAGCCGGACGTCTTGATGTTCCTCTTCCTCTATAGCCAGGACTTCGACGAGCAGACCATCCAAGCCAACTACGAGTTCTATGAGCCGCGCTGCATCCACGAGTCTTCCTTGTCGCCCTCCATCCATTCCATCCTCGCGGCCCAATTAGGCAAAAAGCAGGAGGCCTCGGATTTCTTTGGCTTTGCCACGCGCCTAGACCTCGATGACTATAACCGCAACACGAGCGAAGGGCTCCACATGACCTCCATCGCCGCCGCATGGATGAATATCGTCTATGGTTTCTTGGGCTTACGCAGCGAGCGGAAGATCCTGAAGATCCAGCCGACCCTCCCCACCCGCTGGACCCATTACGGCGTCAAGCTGACCTACCATGGCCATCCCGTTCGCTTCGACGTCTATGAAGACCGCGTCGATATCGATGTGGAAGGCGGGAGCATCGACTTGCTTTATCATGGGGAAGTGGTGCGCGTATCATCGAAGAGGAGTTTGCCTTTATGAGGCGCGTCCTCACCAAAAACGGATACGACAGAGAAGACGTCATTCAAGACGGCAACCGTTTTCTTTTAGGCAACGGCCATCTTGGCTATCGCGGGACGCTGGAAGAGCATGATAAAGACGACCTCACCGGCTTCATCCTCGCGGGCGTCTATGACCAGCATGAGGACGATTGGAGAGAAAACCTCTCCCTTCCGAACCCACTCCATTTTCGCGTATATCAAGATGATGAGGAAATCTCTCTCCGCACGAAAGCGCCTTTGTCCCACGAGGTTCAACTCGACATCGAGAAGGCCTTATTCCACCGTCATACCGAATTCGAGCCTTTCGCCCTTTCGTCCATGCGCTTGCTTAGCCATGACGACGACTCCTTGCTTCTAGAAGAGATAACCTTGCGCGCGAATAAGGGCGGGACCTTCCGACTCGAGTATGGGCTCGACCGCGACATTGCGGATATGCATGGCCCCCATTTCCGGGAAACCTGGGTGGAAATCGGCGCGAACTGCATCCTTTTTCATGGAAAGACCAACGAGGGCAAAACGCTGCATGTGCGCGCTTATTATGAGGGGATTGAGGGCGAATATGACGGCAAAACCCGCTTCTTTTCCAAAACGTTAACCCTAAAAGAAGGAGAGGAAACCTCCTTGCGCATCATCGCGAAAGTCTGTGAGGAAGATGAATCAACCGCCTTCCGGAATAGCGGCTTTGAAGATCTGAAGTCCCGCTCCATCCAAGCCTTTCAAAAGAAGCTCTCCGCGATTGCGGTGGAGATCGATGGCGACGAGGAGCTCGACTTCGAGATGGCCTATTCCATCTACCACGCCTTGATCCTTGGGGACGAGAAGCGCGTCCGCTCCATCGCGGCCCGCGGAGTTTCCGGCCAAACCTATAAAGGCGCCATTTTCTGGGACACCGAGATCTTCCTCCTTCCTTTTTATGTCCTAGCGAATCCCATCATCGCGAGGAACCTCTTACTCTACCGCATCAACACCTTGGAAGGGGCGTTAACGAAAGCGAAATCCCTCGGATTTGAGGGCGCTTATTACGCGTGGGAATCCCAAGATAGCGGGCTAGAGGCCTGCCGTGCGGACAATGTGACCGACCCGGTGACGGGGGAGACGGTCATCACCTATTTCGGGACGAAGCAAATCCATATCTCCGCGGACATCGCCTATGCCTTCGATCGCTATATCGAAGCCACGGGGGACGCGTCCATCTTAGAAGAAGGCGGAACGCGGGTCCTTCTGGAAATCGCTCGGTTCTTCCTTAACTATGCGCGCGCCGATGAAGATGGCGTCTACCACATCGACGACGTCATCGGCCCCGACGAATACCATGAGCGCATCGATGACGAAGCGTTCACGCTCGGGATGGCACGCAGGGTCCAGCAGACCATCTTGCGGCGCGTCGACCCTGAAAAACTCGACGAGGAATCTCGTGGTTTGTACCAGAGAATAATCTCCGCAAAATGGGCCTCGCCCAAAGAAAAAGAGGGGATTTACGAAGAATTCGATGGGTATTTCGCCTTAGAAGACGTCGACGTGGCCATGCTGAAGAAGCGCGTGAAGAACCCGCAGGACTATTGGGGTGGCAAAAACGGCATCGCGACCAAGACGACCGTCATCAAGCAAGCCGACGTCATCGCCTTGCTAGCCTTATGCCCCGAGGACTACGACCTGCAGACGGTGCGCAAGAACTATATTTACTATTTCTCCCGCACGGAGCATGGTAGCAGCCTAAGCGCCTCGATGCATTCGCTTCTTGCGGTGCGACTCGGGAGGTTAGAGGAGGCCTATGACTTCCTTCGCGCCTCCTCCGGGATCGATCTTCGCGGCGCGAATAAGCTCTATGCGGGCGGCGTCTATATCGGGGGCACGCACCCCGCCGCCAACGCGGGCGCTTACCTCGGGCTCATCTATGGGTTCCTCGGCTTCCGGCAAAAGCAGGGGAAGGTGACCTTAGACGTCCATCTCCCATCCCATATTCGGAAAGTGCGGTTCTATTTCATGAATCAAGGAACCCGTTACGAAGGGCTCGCCTACCAAGACGGGCATTACGAAATCAAGGAGGCAAAGCAATGATCAAAGGAGCGATATTCGATCTCGATGGGGTGCTCGTGTTCACCGACCGTCTCCATTACGCCGCCTGGAAGAAGCTCGCGGACGAAGAAGGAATCCCCTTCAATGAGGAGGATAATCTCCGCCTGCGTGGAGTCTCGCGCATGGAGTCGCTGGAGATCATCCTCGAGAAAGCCACCAAGACTTATACAGACGAAGAAAAGGAAGCTTTGGCCAAGCGCAAGAACGACTATTACGTCGCCTCGCTTTCCTCGCTGACCGAAAAAGACGTCAAAGACGAAGACCGCCGCACTCTGAAGGCGCTTCGCGACCAAGGCATCCTCCTCGCGGTCGGCTCTTCCTCCAAAAACACGCGCGCCATTATGGGCCGAGTGGGGTTGTTTTCCTATTTCGACGCCATCGCCGACGGCACCATGATCCATCGCAGCAAACCCGACCCCGAAGTCTTCCTCCTCGCCGCGAAAAAACTCTCGCTTCCCCCTGAGGAATGCATCGTCATCGAGGACGCCGAGGCGGGCATCGACGCGGCCAATGCGGGCTGCTTTGATTCCGTCGGCATCGGTCCCGCCGCCTCGCTGCAGAAAGCCCGTTACTCCATTTCCTCTCTTTCCGATTTATTGAAATTGCTCGAGGATTCGCGCAAGCCCGTGCTCCGCCTCGAGCACGTCAAGAAGGTCTACCCCAACGGCTTTGAGGCGGTCCACGATTTCTCCTTGGACGTGCAACAGGAGGAGTTCGTCGTCTTCGTCGGTCCCTCCGGATGCGGCAAATCCACGGTCCTACGCATGATCGCAGGCCTCGAGGACGTCACCGAAGGCTCGATTTATTTGGGCGAAGAGGACATCACCGATAAGGAATCCAAGGACCGCAACATCGCCATGGTCTTCCAAAACTACGCCCTTTACCCGCATTTGACGGTCGCGAAGAACATCGCCTTTCCCCTCGACCTCGAACGGGTGCCCTGGAAGCATTTCTTCGATTTGAAATACCGCAAGCAGCGGAAGCAGCGCATCCGCGAGGCCGTCGAATCCGCCGCCGAGCGCATCGGCTTAAGCGATTACCTCAACGTGAAGCCTGAGAACCTTTCCGGTGGCCAGCGCCAGCGCGTCGCCTTAGGCCGCGCGATCGTCCGCAACCCCCGCGTCTTCCTCCTCGACGAGCCCTTATCGAACCTCGACGCGAAGATGCGCGTCTCCATGCGCGCGGAGATCAGCAAGCTCCACGATAAGCTGCGCACCCTCTTCGTCTACGTCACCCACGACCAAGTCGAGGCCATGACCATGGGCACGAAGATCGTCATCATGAAGGATGGCTACATCCAGCAAGTCGGTAGCCCCGAGGATGTCTTCCTCAACCCCGTCAACCGCTTCGTGGCCGGATTCATCGGCACCCCGCAGATGAACTTCCTTCGCGCGGAGATCCATCGCCGCGGAACGATATATACCGCGACCATCGCCGGCAAGGAACTGACCCTTCCACCAGAGAGAATGAAGCGCTTCAACGTGAAATACCTGGACAGAACCGTCACCCTCGGCGTGCGCCCGAAAGCCGTGAAGGTGCAGGGCGACCTCGGCTATGACGAGCAGGGGTTCGCGGGCAATATCTCTTTGTTCGAGCAGCTTGGCGAGGACACGCTCGTCTATGTTTCCTTCCCAGAACTTGAAGGCGACCTCATCGTCTCCACCTCGGGGCTAGGCCGTTTCTTTAAGGGCCAAAGCGTTGGACTATCGCTCGATTTAAGCGGCGTCTGTCTCTTCGATGAGCAGACTGGGGACTCGCTCCTATGAGGAGGAAGTTCCTCGTCCTATTGGCCTTGTCGTTGCTATCTTGCCAAGCACCTCAAGGCTCTCCCACAAGCTCCTCAAACCCCCAAAGCGAGGAGGGTGTTTCCTCGTCGGTTTCTGCTAGAGAGCCTTCCTCCCAAACCCCAATCAGTGCAGAGTCTAGCCAGGAATCCATCGAGAAAGACGAGCAGGGGTTCATCGTCCTTCCACAGGGGTATTTGACCCACGAAGAGCGTCCTCATTCTTTTGGCGCGGACGTGCAAGAAAAAGAAAAGAGCGGGAATTTGCGGCTATTTTTAGGGGATGAGCCGGTTCCTATCTATAACGTCTACGTCAACCAGACCCATCGATGGGACCCAGAGGCGAAAGGCAGGACCCTCGCGGGCGTGGCAAGCGTTTCCGTTTCCACCGGGGCAATTTTTACCCTTGCCTGCACATGGGTGATTGAAGGGCGATGCAAGATTTCCCCGAGCAACAAGAACGTGAGCCTATCCTTTGACGAGGCTCACCGAACCGTGCGCTTCGAGCTAAGCGAGCCCGGGGATTATCTGGTGGAGTTTCGCGGCGGGCGCGCCCTCCATCTTTTCGTCCATGAATACGAGGAGGCATCTCCTTATGACGAGAGCAATTCCATCTATTTTGGGCCAGGCGTCCATAACAAGAACAATGACTCTCGGCTTCGCGACTCGACCCTAAGGATTTCCTCTGGCGCGACCGTCTACCTCGCGGAAGGGGCCTTCGTGGAGGCGGCCTTCGTCTCGACGTCGGCCTCAGGCTTCCGAATTCTCGGTAAAGGGTTCGTCGATGGTTCCGTCTTCGACCGCAACGCAAGTATGGGTTCCCGTTTTATCCCGTTTGATTTCTCCGATTGCCGCGATTTCCTGCTGGGGGACTTCGCCGTCCTCGACCCGGCGGGTTGGTGCTTCAATTTGTATTTCTGCGCCGATTTCAAACTAAATCGCGTTAAGGTGATCTCCAGCCGCTCCAATGGCGATGGCATCTCTTTGCAATCCTGCAAAAGGGTGGTGGTGGATGGCTGCTTCCTCCGCACCTACGACGACTCGATCGTCGTCAAGAACTATCCGCGCTGGAACAACCGCTCCATCGAAGGGGAGACGGAGGACATCGAGGTGAAGAACTGCCTCGTCTACACCGACCTCGCCCAATGCCTCGAAGTCGGCTATGAGACGGTCGGGGAGAAGATGGAGCGCATCCATTTCCACGATATCGTCATCCTCGCCGCGACCCATAAGGCCGCCCTTTCCATCCATAACGCGAACAACGCCCACCTCAAGGACGTCCGCTTTGAGGACATCGTCATCGAGAACCTGCAGACGGGGCAAGGGGATGGGACGCCGCTACTTTTGGAATTCACCGTCGCCCATTCCCCGACTTGGTCCGACCAGCATAAAGTCACGGGCCTTGGGGACATCGATGGGGTCCTCGTGAAGAACATCCGCGTCCTCTCTGGACTAAAGACGCCGCGCATCGCCATCCAAGGCAGCATGGAAACGCGCTCTGGTTATCCAGCCGCACCGCATAAAATCACCAATGTAAGCCTAGAGAATATCCTTTTGCAGGGCGAGAGGCTTACGAGCGAATATCCCGCTTTTTCCTTGGCTTATGCGGAGGGGATCACCCTGGATGGCGTGACGATTTCCTAGGGAAAAAACGCCGAGGACATTCTTGGATCTCAGGGGTGCCGCCTTGGCGTTTTCGCTTGCCTCATCTTACATAAACCGCTTTCTTTCGTCCGACTATTTTTTGGCACTTCCTATCTTCACCCTTATGGGTGTAAGATATGCCCGTTGCAAACAAGAAAGAGAGTAGTAATGAAAAAAGTATTCGAAACTGAATTCGCCGGACGCCACCTCAGCGTCGAGTTCGGCGAGATCGCCAAGCAAGCCGATGGTTCGGCCTTCGTCCGCTTTGGCGACACCGTCGTCCTCGGCACCGTCTGCTGCGCCGACGAACCCAAGGAGGGCGACTTCTTCCCCCTCACCGTCAATTATGAGGAAAAATCCTATGCCGTCGGCAAAATCCCCGGCAGCTTCCTCCGCCGCGAAGGCCGCGCTGGCGAACACGCCACGTTAGCCGCCCGCCTCATCGACCGCCCGATCCGCCCGCTTTTCGCGGATGGCTTCCGCAACGAAGTCCAGATCGTGGCCACCGTCATGTCCGTCGACCGCGACAACACCCCTGAGATGACCGGCATGCTCGCCGCCTCGCTCGCCCTCTGCACCTCCGACATCCCCTTCGACGGCCCCGTCGCCGGCGTCTACGTCGGCCGCGTCGATGGTAAGTTCGTCATCGATCCCACCGAGGAGCAGCGTGAGCTCTCCGATATCGACCTCGCCGTCGCCGGAACCAGCGACGCCATCATGATGGTCGAAGCCGGCGCCGCCGAAGTCCCCGAAGAGGAGATGCTCGATGCCATCATGTTCGGCCACGAGGCCATCAAGGAACTCTGCGCCTTCCAGAAGAAAATCATCGACGAGATCGGCAAAGCCAAGCGTGAGATTCAGCTCTATGCACCCGACCCGAAGGTCGTGGAGGACATCGAGTCCCGCATCGGCGCTCGCCTCGTCAAAGCCATCTCCATCTTCGACAAGCTCGAGCGTCAGGATGCCGTCGACGCCCTCAAGAAAGAGATCATTGACGACTATGATTCCCGCGAATACGAAGACGAGCACGACCACAAGATGTCCATGCTCATGGTCGAGGATATCCTCGAGGGCATGGTCGCCAAGGAAGTGCGCCGCCTCATCACCGAGGAGAAAATCCGTCCCGACGGCCGCAAGGTCGACGAGATCCGTCCGCTCGATTGCCAGGTCGACCTCCTTCCCCGTGCCCATGGTTCCGCCATGTTCACCCGCGGCCAGACTCAGGTCATCGGCACGACCACCCTTGGTCCTTTAAGCGACAAACAGCTCATCGATAACCTCACCGGTGAGACGGAACGCCGCTTCATGCATCACTATAATTTCCCACCCTATTCCGTCGGCGAGATCGGCCGCATGGGCGCCCCTGGCCGCCGCGAGATCGGCCATGGCAAGCTCGGCGAGCGCGCTCTTAGCTATGTCCTCCCCTCCGAGGCGGAATTCCCCTATACCATCCGCTGCGTCGCCGACGTCGTCGAGTCCAACGGTTCGTCCTCCCAGGCTTCCATCTGCGCCAACTGCATGTCCCTCATGGCCGCCGGCGTCCCCATCAAGGGCATCGTTTCCGGCATCGCCATGGGCCTCATCAGCTCGGGCCCGCTCGATGGCAAGCATCCTTACACCATCCTCACCGACATCCAAGGCCTTGAGGACCACTTCGGCGACATGGACTTCAAGTGCGCCGGCACCGCGAAGGGCTTGACCGCCCTCCAGATGGACATCAAGATCCACGGCGTCACCCGCGAAGTCCTCGCGGAAGCCCTCGCTCAGGCGAACAAGGCCCGCGCCGAAATCCGCGAAGCCATCGCTGCCTGCATCCCCGAGCCGCGCAAGGAAGTCTCCAAATACGCGCCGAAGATGCTCACCTTCAAGATCGATCCTTCCAAGATTCGCGAAGTCATCGGCAAAGGCGGTGAGACCATCCAAGGCATGATCCGCGAGTGCGATAACGCCGCGATCGACGTCGAGGACGACGGTACCATCACCATCTACCACGCTAACCAGGAGATGATTGCCAAGGCCAAGGCCATGATTGACGCCATCACCAAGGAAGCGGAAGTGGGCGAGATCTATGAAGGAACCGTTACCCGCGTCGAGGATTACGGCGCCTTTGTCAACCTCTTCGGCGAGACCGATGGTCTCTGCCATGTCTCCCGCTTGAAGTGGGACTACGTCGACAACGCCAACGACATCGTCAAGGTCGGTGATACCCTCAAAGTCGTCGTCATCGGCATCGAGATGGGCAAAGTCAAAGTCTCCCACCGCGAATTCGAGGAAAAGCCCGAAGGCTACGTCGAGCGTCCTGAGCGCGAAGCCAAGCCCCATGGTGGCAAGCCTCATGGCGACCATGGCCGTGGCGGTGACCACGGACACGGTCCCGACCGTCGTGGCGGAAATCGCGGCGGACGTCACTAATCCCCCTTACATGAACCACAAGGAAGCGCGGTGAAAGCCGCGTTTTTCTTTCGCTTTGGAAAAAAAGGAACGTTTTTCTTCGATACTTTTGGATTTCGTGACTATATGTGAGTAGGAGGTGTTTCATGAAAAAGCAACACGAGAAACACAAGAAAGGGGCAGTGAGAAAACATCTGACCCTAGAGGAAATGGAACGCGCACGGCGCTGGGTGCAGGAATCCACTTTGATGGACGACGCGACCATGATGATGGCGGTGGAAGGCGACCTAGAGGCCGCGACCGCCATGTTGAAGCCTCTTCTTCCCGAGGAAGACTTCACCTTAAAGGAGGTGAAAGTGCAATTCACCATTCCACCTTCCCAAGCGGATGGAAGGAGGGTGATCTTCGACGCTTTGGCATTGGACCAGAACGGGAACTCATTCGACATCGAAGTCCAAAAAGCGGACAAGAACTTCTCCGTTGAGCGGATGGTGTATTACGCCTGTTCCCTCGTGCACGCGAATGCCTTAAAACGAAAGGACGATTACGAGAAGTTCCGCCGCGTCGTCGTGGTGTTCTTTTGCGACGGGGATTTCCTAAGCACGAAAGTTCCGGTTTCAAGAATCGTCCCGGGTCTCACCGCGAACGATCAAATCACCGAGACATACGAGGACATGATGCTGATTCTCATCGCGAATATCCAATCGGGTGAGGCAAATGGAGAACTTGCGAAACTCTATGATGACATGAAGCAAGCCAACCCTGGCAAGATGAATGCATCGGCCCTTGCAAATGCCTTGGGCAGGGTCAAAAATAAGGACATGGATGAGATTACACTTCAGTGGGTCATCGACCACATGAGCAAGGACGAGTACGCGAAGTACAAGCAGGACATCGCGGAAGCCGAGAGAAGGGGCGCCGAGCGCATGCTCACAAAAATGCTAGCCCAAGGCCTCGTATCGCGCGAGGCGGCGATCTCCATCCTCGGCACGGACGAAGCGGGGCTGGAACGGCTCCTTGCGGAATATAAATAACAACTGTGCTGTCAATGCCGATCGAGCCCGGGTTTATCCGGGCTTTTTCATGTGTGCCCACGAGGATAAAAGAAAGGCCACCCGAAGGTGACACTTTCTATATAAGGTCTCTAAATATTACTGGGCGGCGGGCTCGGTGACGTAGACCTTGTATTCCTTGTTGACGTAGACGGTGTGCTCCCCAGCGACCTTGCAGGTGAACTCGGTGGAATCGCTATCGCCTAGGGGAAGGGCGGCGCCGTCGCCCTTGACGACGAGCTTGTCGCCGACCGCGAGGGTGACCTTGTAGACGGCCACGTCGTTGCCCGGGTTCTCCTCGGGCGTCACGCTGGCCTCGGCTCCGTTGACCTCGACCTTGAGGGTTTTCGCGGCAGGGGTCGGGGCGGCGGGGATGCCGACCCAGCAATCGGTCGCGCTGTTGATGTAGAACTCGTAGGTCCCATCGCGCGGGGCGACGAACTCGGTTCCGTGCTCTTCATCATCGTACGTAAACGGGACGGGGGTGCCGTCGACGGTGAGGACGATCTTGTCGTCCTTGACAAGGTCGAGCTTATAGTAGGCGAGGCAGGTCCAGCCTTCCTCCTTGAGGTCGACGAGGTCGAGCACGACGCCGTTTTTGGTGCCTGCGAAGACGTGGCTCACAGGGGCGACTCCACTAGAATCTTGAGCGGAATCAGAAGAAATGTCCGGCGTTTGTTCGGAAGAAGTGGGCTCGGCGCTCTCTTGGCTTTGTTCCGAAGGGATGGACTCCTCGCTTTCCTGACTTTGCTCGGAAGGAATGGGATCCTGACTGGTTGTAGCCGGGGTAGAAGGGGTGACGATGGAAGTGGATGCGGGTTCCGTCGGGCTCGAGGTGGACGTGGGCGTTATGGCACGGTTGCCACAAGACGCGAGCAAGCACGCCGCGGATAAGAGCAAGACGGAAGAAAATTTGGTTTTCTTCATTTCAAGAACTCCTTAATACAAACAATTCTATCATGGAAGCGGTTACATATGCTCACGAGCGAAGCATAAACTTAGATTTTGACATATGCATTTGCTCATTTTATAGACAAAAAAGGCCTATTGTCTGAAAAATCGCGGGGAAGTTTCGTCGAATAGGCCGTAAAACGATTAGATTTTCAATGTTTCGGCGATGGAGCGCAACGTCTCGTCGGAAAGAAGATGGGCGAGTTGCTCTTGGTTGCTTAGCTCGTAGTTCTTCAGGTGGAAGTGCAAGGCGCGAAGCAAGGAGTCGGAGAAGGTTTCCACGCTTTCGTATTCCGCGTCGCTGCTGCCATCGGATTCTTCGCCGATCAGGGCGATCACGTGGCGGCGCATGTATTCAAGGATCGCTTTTTCAATCCACACGTCGACTTCTTTGGCGAGGTCTTTTTTCCTTAATAACCTTATATATAAAGGGAGACCATCCGTCGCGTCGTGATGGAGGTCGGCGAAAAGGTAATCGTAAGGTTCCTTCGCCTCAAAGAGCAAGGCGTCCTCCAAAAGAAGAATCTCGACTTTCTCGGGATGGTCGAACAAAGGCAGGAACGCTTTCTTGAACAAAGAGACCACCGAGGGGTCGCGCTCGAGGACGGTCACGGAGGCGACCTCGTCTTTTCGCGACGCCATGAAGGCAAAGTACCCCATGCCAAGCCCCATCGTCAAGACGCGGCCATGGGCTTTTTGAATCGGCTCGGCCATGGTGTTGATCTCGTGGGGGATCAAGGACATATAGGTCGTTCCCTTTTGGCTGAGGGCGGGGTAGGGGAAGGCGCCCTTGAAAAAGCCGATGGGGGAGTAACTCGCGTAGGGGCAAGAAGGGAGAACCTCGTCATAGACGAATAACTGATACGGCATATAGGACTTCATTTCTAAGGCCCAATCGCCGATTTTCGTTTTCTTATTTACGATGCTGCATACTTTTTGATAATAGGGGTTGCCCTGATAGAAGCCCGCATCGAGCGCCTTTATCTCGTCTAAGCCATACCCGACTTGGACGGAAGCGAGCATTTCCTTGGCCTCTTGGTCTAGAAGCGGGAGCAAAGCGCGACGATAGGCGGAGGAGGGGGTTTCTCCTTTGCCCATCGCTTTCACGGCTATGGAAAGCTCTTCCTCGCTCAAGGCAAAATAGCCTTCGTTGAGGATGTAATCGGCGGTTTCCGCCTCTTCGTTGACGGCTAATAGCTCGTCGAGGATATCGGGGGTTAAGGTGATTTTCATGGGGAATTTCCTTGGATGCGGGAGGAGGCTCCCTCGTCACGATATTGTACTTGTTCTGCTTCGAGGATGGTATCCTAGGCGCTTTCTTTGCCTTCGGGCACCTATGCGATGATAAAGATATATTGGGCACCAACTGTATTCCTAAAAACCGCGCTTTCCCCATTCACGTCCTCACGTTTTCGCTCCTACGGGCGTATAATGGGGCACATATGAAAGACATCATTATCATTGGAGCAGGTGCCATCGGCGCTTTCCTCGCCCGGAACCTCTCAAAATACGAGCTCAACGTCCTCGTAATCGAAAAGGAAAACGATGTCGGCGATGCCACGAGCATGGCCAACTCCGCCATCGTTCATTCGGGCTATGACCCCGTCCCGGGAACCAACAAGGCCCGCTTCAACGTGGAGGGCAACAAGCTCTTCCCGAAAATCTGCGAGGAGCTCGACGTCGAATTCGAGCAATGCGGTTCCTTGACCGTGGCCACCGAGCCGAAGCAGCTCGAGATGCTAAAGGAACTCGCTAGGCGCGGCGAGCTTAACGGCGTCCCCACCAAACTGCTCACCCCCGAGGAAGTAAAGGCCCTAGAGCCCAACATCACCCCCGAAGTCCAAGGCGCGCTTCTATGCCCGACCGCGGGCATCGTCAACCCCTTCACCCTCGTCGCCCATGCCTTCGAGAACGCCCTCGATAATGGGGTGGAGCTCGCCCTCGGCACGACCGTGACCGCCATCCGCCATGAAAACGGCCATTACCAAGTGCAGACCGACAAAGGCACCTTCGAGGCCAAAGTCGTCATCAACGCCGCCGGCGTGGCCGCTGACCATATCGCCTCCTTGGTCGAGGAAATCGATTGGTCCATCCAGCCGCGCAAAGGCGAATACTACGTCCTCGACCATTATGCCCCAGGCCTAGTGAACCACGTCCTCTTCCCGCTTCCAAGCGAAAAGGGCAAAGGCATCCTCGTCACCATGACCACCGCGGGCAACTACCTCGTCGGCCCCTCGAGCGAATTCGTCGACGACAAGGACGACCATAGTACCGACCTACCGACCCTCGCGAACGTCAGGGCGCAGGCCACCAACATGGTTCCGAAAATTCCTTTCCGCGAGCAAATCCGCACCTTTGCGGGCCTTCGCGCGACCCCCTCGACCCACGACTTCATCATCGGCCCCTCCAAGAGCCACGAGGATTTCATCAACGTCGCGGGCATCGAGTCCCCGGGCTTAGTCTCCTCCCCCGCGATTGGGGAATACGTGGTGGAACATCTCGTCCGTCCCTTATTGGACCTCAAGCCCAAGAAATCCTATAACCCCTGCGTCAAGAAATACGTCACCCTCTCGCGTCTAAGCGAGGAGCAGAAGAAGGAAGTCATCGCGAAGAACCCCCATTATGGCGAGATGATCTGCAACTGCGAGAAAGTGAGCCTTGGCGAGATCGAGGACGTCTTGTCCCGCTCGCTGCCGACCCTCACCATCAAGGCCATCAAAAAGCGCACCCGCGCTGGCTTTGGCAAGTGCCAAGGAGGATTCTGCCAGCCCAAAGTGCTCTTCCTCCTCGCCAAGCATCTTGGCGTCTCGCCCCTAGAGGTCCTCTATGACCGCTCGGGCAGCGAAATCCTCGACAAGGAGGCCAAATAAGATGGAAACCCGTGACCTCGTGATCATCGGCGGTGGCTCCGCCGGCATGGCCGCCGCGGTGGCCGCCTACGACAAAGGCATCCGCGATATCCTCATCCTCGAGCGCACCGAGTTTCTCGGCGGCATCCTCAACCAATGCATCCATAACGGCTTCGGCCTCACCCATTTCAAGGAAGAGCTGACCGGGCCTGAGTTCCTCACCCGCTTCGTGAAGCAGGTGCAGGAGCGCGGCATCGAATACAAGCTCCACACCAACGTCGTCGCGGTGACCAAGGACAAGAAAGTCTCCTACGTCAACGCCAAAGACGGCGCGATCACCCTCCAAGCCAAGGCCATCGTCATGGCGGCGGGCTGCTATGAACGCAACGCCGGCGCCATCGGCATCCCCGGCGAGCGCCCCGCCGGCGTCATCACCGCCGGCCAAGCCCAGCTCTACCTCAACGAATACGGCTACCTCGTCGGCAAGAAGGTCTTCATCCTCGGCTCAGGCGACATCGGCCTCATCATGGCCAGGCGCATGACCCTCGAGGGGGCCAAGGTCCTCGGCGTCGCGGAGCTCATGCCCTATAGCAACGGGCTAAACCGCAACATCCAGCAATGCCTCATTGACTTCAACATCCCCCTCTACCTTTCCCATACCGTCTCCAAGATCATCGGCAAGGGCAAACTTGAGGCCATCGAGATCTCGCAGGTCGACGAGAAGTTCCGTCCCATCCCCGGCACGGAGAAGCGTTTTGACGTCGATACCTTGCTTTTGTCCATCGGCCTCATCCCCAACAACGACCTCCTCGATAAGGCGGGCGTCGCCAAGAGCAGCACGCGCGGCGCCTCCGTCGACGAGCACATGCAATCCATCAACGCCCCGGGCATCTTCTCTTGTGGCAACGTCCTCCACGTCCACGACCTCGTCGACTATGTCGTCGCCGAAGGAGCGGTGGCGGGGGAAGCGGCCGCGAGCTACCTTCAAGGCACCTTGAAGGAATCGGAAGGGCCTTGTTTGGAGACCGTCGCGGGCGAAGGGATCGGATACGTCGTCCCAAGCCGCATCAACCTGGCCAACGCGGGCGAGAACGTCGAACTGAAGTTCCGCGTCCGCAAGCCGAGCAAGAACGTCTACGTGACCTATTCCCTTAACGGGCAAGTGCTCAAGAAGACATTGAAGCCCGCGATCATCCCGAGCGAAATGGAAATCGCGCGCTTGCCGCGCAACCTGCTCGGGGAAGAAGGCGGCACCTTGACCGTCTCGCTGCTCGCGAAGGAGGAAAACTAGCATGGCACGCGACTTAACCTGCATCATCTGCCCCCGTGGCTGCCACTTGCATATCGACGATAACCTCAACGTCACCGGCAATTTCTGCCCCCGTGGCGCGGCCTATGCCAAGCAAGAGGTCCTCGACCCGCGCCGCACCCTCACCACGACGGTGCGCTGCAAGTCCCAATTGCTCGAGGTCTGCCCCGTCAAGACCAACGCGGCGATGCCCAAGGACAAGCTCTTCGAGGCGATGAAGGCCGTCAACGAGGTGACCCTCACCCCGCCCGTCCATATCGGCGACATCGTCATCAAGGACCTTTGCGGCACCGGCGTCGACCTCGTCGCCACCCGCGATATCGAGAAATAGCTTAGTTGCCTCGTGACGAGACGCTCGTCGCGGGGCTTTTTTGCGTCCCTCCAGGCCGCCCCCTCTTCCTTAAAGAGGGCGTTACGCGTATAATCACGGCCGTATGGAACAATTCTGGAACGCCATCTTGTCGTGGCTTAGAAACCTCATCGGCCTCGACCTGATGCTTTCCGCCATGGAAGAAGGACGCCCGATCCCCGCCCAGGCCTACCTGAACCTGGTCTTCTCGAGCATCACGCTGATCGTCGGCATCCTCGTCGCATATCGCACGCTTTACATGATTCTTGGCGTTTTCGGCCGCTCGCGGAAATATCCTAGCGCCCCCAAGGACAAACGCTATTGCTTCATCGTTCCCGCCCGCAATGAGGAGCTCGTCATCGGCAACCTCATCGACACCGTCCGCGCGATGGACTACCCGCAGGAGCTCGTCGACATCATGGTGGTCGCGGATAACTGCGACGACGACGACAAGACCGCCGAGATCGCCCGCAGCAAAGGCGCCATCGTCATCGAGCGCCACGACATGGCCCATCGCACCTTGGGCTTTGCCCTCCAATACGCCTTCCGCGAATTCAAGAAGCAGGGGCATGACATCGAAAGCGAATACTACGCCTATATCCGTCTCGACGCGGACAACATCGTCTCGCGCAACTACCTGACCAAGCTCAACGACTGCATGCAGAATTCCAATTTCGACGAGGCCATCACTTACCGCAACGCCAAGAACCTCGACGAGAACTGGATCGCGGCGATGTGTGGCATGAACGTCTATGTCAACGTCTTGGCCAACGCCCGCCCCCGCTCGATTTTGAAGACCAACCAGCAAGTCTACGGCCCCGGCGCTTGCTTCCGCAGCTACCTTCTCAAGGACGGCTGGAACTGGACTGGCCTCACCGAGGACCTCGACATCGAGTCGGACATCACCTCCCGCGGCTACGTCACCGGCTATTGCGAAGAGGCGATGTTCTACGAAGAGGAGCCGACGGAAATCCGCCTCTTCGTCCGTCAGCAGATGCGGTGGACCCGCGGCAACCTCATCTCCTTTGGCAAGTACGCCCCCGGCCTGCTCAAGTCCTTCTTCAAGAAGCCGACCTGGAGCAAATACGATATCTTCTGGCAGTTCTTCCCTTATTCCTTCGTGAGCTTCTACTTCACGCTCGCCTACCAGCTGATCTCCCTCGTCCTGTTCTTCATCTACGGCAATAACGGCTACAACTGGTGGAGCTTCGGCAACTGGCTGCTCACCATGTTCGGCGGCATTTACGTCAGCAACCTCCTCAACGACGCCCTCACCGTCATCCGCGAATGGAAGAGATTCCATCTAAGCGTCCCAAAGACCATCCTCTATATCTTCCTTTTCCCGATCTACCAGATCATCAACCTCCCGGTCTCTTGCGTGGCTGGCTTCATGAAAGTGCAATGGAAGCACATCGACCACCATTCGGTCGTCGACCCCGCGACGCTTGAAGAAGAAGAGGCTCGCCGCGCTGGAAAGAAGTAGGGAACGGACACCTTTGCTCATCGCTTCAACCCACCTCGGACGTGAATTCCGATAAAAGTTGGCCGTTGCTTCTTTTGTAACGAACAAAGTTCGATTACAATATTCCCACAAGGAGATTCTTTTTTGCGCATCATCATCGCCAGTGACATCCATGGACGGCTCAACGCGGCCAAGCGCCTCGAGCAGATCGTCGCCTCGCTCAAGCCCGAGCGCGTTTTGCTGCTAGGCGATTATCTCTACCACGGGCCGAGAAACGGCGTCCCCTCGGACTATGACCCGATGGCGGTCGCGACGATCCTCAACCGCTTTGCTTCCAAGGTCGTGGGGGTGCGCGGCAACTGCGATTCCCGCATCGACGAATCCTTGCTGCGGTTTGGCCTCGAGAACTCAAAAGTCCTCTTCGCCAATGGCTTCCGCCTCGACCTGATCCATGGCGACCTCGTCACCAGCGACCTGCTCGAAGTCGAGCGCGGCGACATCCTGATGTACGGCCATACCCATATCCCGATGCTCAAGAAAGCCGATGGGGTCACCTACGTGAACCCCGGCTCCATCGCCTTCCCCAAAGGCGGCTATCCCGCTTCCTACGCGGTGATGGACGGCGGCCATTTCGAGGTGCGCAACCTCGATGACGACACCGCCATCCTCTCCCTCGATCTACTATAAAAGGACTTCGACCATGAACGACAAAATCAGAATCTGCGCCTTAGGCGGACTCGACGAAGAAGGCAAGAACCTCCTCGTCATCGAGATCAACGACGACATCTTCGTCGTGGAGGCTGGCGTCATGGAGCCCGACAAGACGATGCCGGGCGTGGACTACGTCATCCCCCGTTACGACTACCTCGTCGAGAACAAGTCGCGCGTCCGCGCCTATTTCCTGCTGCATGGACATGACGACGAAATCGGCGCCCTCGCCTATATCTATCCCGAGGTTCCCGCCCCCGTCTATGGCTCGGCGGTGACCCTTGCGATGCTCTCCCTCTTCACCACCCACGTGAAGAAGGACCCCAAGATGTACGACCTGCGCCCCGTCGGCCCTAGCAGCACCTTCAAGGTCGCGGGCAGGAACGTCACCTTCTTCCATACCGCCCATAACATCGCCGATAGCAGCGGCATGGCCATCGAGACGAGCCTTGGCAACGTCGTCTATACCGGCGACTTCGTCGTCGAGAACGCCGCCGACCCGAGCTTCCTCAACGACATGAATGCCATCGCCCGCCTCGCCGAGCATCCGACCCTCGCCTTGCTCCCGGAATCCATCTATGCCGAACGTCCGGGCTATACCGCCCCCAAATACAAGCTGACCCCGCATATCTCCGAGATCTTCAAGAACGCGGAGGGCCGCATCTTCATCTCCTGTTTCTCCAACAACCTCTATAACATCACCGAGATCATCCGCCTTTCCATCGCCGAAAAGCGCAAAATCGCCTGCTATGACGCCTCGACCTACGACACCCTCAAGGCCATGCAGGCCGCGGGCGCCCTCATGATCCCCAGAGACAACTTCATCTCCACCGACGACATCCTCCGCCAACGCGACGCGGACCTCGTCGTCCTGATGACCGGGTTCGGCGGCAAGCTCTTCCGCAAGATCGCGCTTCTCGCGTCCGGGCAGAACGAGGACAAGCGCCTCAAAATCAAGGAGTCCGACTCCTTCATCATCGCCTCGCCGAGCGACGACAACACCGAGATCGAATTCGTCGACGCGGCCGATGAGCTCTTCCGCACCGGCGCCAAGGTCACCATCGTGCCGAAGAAGGAATTCCTCCGCATGCACGCTTCCGAGGAAGACCTCCGCATGATGACCTCCATCTTCAAGCCCAAGTACTTCATCCCCATGAAGGGTTTCTACAAGTCGCTGCTTCGCTCGGCGATGTCGGCCCTTTCCATGGGCATCAACCTCAACCATCAGAATGTCTTCGTCGTCGAAAACGGCATGTCCGTCCTCATCGACGAGAAAGGCGGCAGGGTCTTCGACGAGAAGATCCCCCATGGCGACTTGATGATCGATGGCGATGGCGTGGGGGACATCTCCTCCATGGTCCTCGCCGACCGTCAGAAGCTCGCCGAAGGCGTGGTGGTGCTCTCCATGACCATTTCGCGCCGCCGCGGGGAGATCATCTCCGGACCCGAAGTCCAGATGCGCGGATTGCTCGTCGCCAAAGATGCCGAAGCCATCCAACGCGAAGTCGGCAAGCTCGCGTCGACCACCGCCGAGGAATTCCTCACCTCGCCGATGTACAACCTCGAGGAAATCAAGCAGAACTGCTATGAACGGACCGCGCGCCTCATCCGCCGCCTGACGGGCAAGGAGCCGATGGTCCTCCCCCTCATCATCGAGGTGGAATAAACGCCTATGGCCCAGAACGAAACTCCGCAAGCCCCCTTTCCGAAGGCTCGGGTCTACCGCGCTTTCGGAGCCTTGATCGCCTTATTCGGCATCCTGCTTTTGCTTTCGCCCTGCACCCGCATCCGCCATGTGGGCTTCCCAATCCATTTCCTCTTCGGCACGGCGGGATTCTATCTATGCGCCCTCCTCGCCATCGAGGGTGGGCTCCACCTGATCTTCCATGCCGTCTGGAAACGCTACCGCGTTAAGATGTGGCTCGGCTTGATGCTCGGCATGATCGGAATATACGTGCTTTTGGTCGCCCTAGCGGGCAACGCCATCGACCCCAGCCATTATAATGACGCCTTAATGGCTGCCTACCAAGGCAATGGGCAGGCGCTATATGGCTTTGGAAGCCTCGCGGGCGGATATCTAGGCAATGCGCTTGCCTTCCCGTTACAAGGGCAGGGGCTTAGCTGGGTTCTCTACCTCGTCGCGGCCCTCTTCCTCTTGCTTTGCTTGGTCTTATGCCTATTCCCGGTCTGGGTGAGGCTTTTCCATGGCCTTCGCAGCGAAGTCGCCATCGCCAAATCGCGCAAGGAGAAGAAGAAATCCGAGCGCGAAGACCAGGAAAGCAGCTACGTCATCGAATCCGAAGAACCTTATGCCTACGCATCCCAAGACCCTTTCCAGGAGCGTACCGCCCCCACCTTAGGCTTCGCGAGGAAAGAGGAGAAAGCGGTGGAGAAGAAACCCGAGGAACCCATGCCCGAGAATCCGCTCTCCGGCTACGTCTTCGCCCCCGCGGGAGGCTCGACGCTTCCTTCGCGCCGCTCCGTACGGACCCAGCGCGCCGTCTCCAGTGCCAAAGTCCAAGGCGACCCGACGCCCTATGTGCCGCCGATGAGCCCGCGCGAAGTCGCTTCGCCCGCCCCCGTCGGATACACGAAGAACCCGATCCGCACCTCGGGCCTACAAGAAGCCGTCTTCATCCCCTCCGACGAACTAGCCGCGCAGGAGGCGACCCCTTCCTTCGATCGCCCCGCGACCCTCCCGACAAAGCAGGAAGCCCCGCGCGAGACCACCCCGGTGCGCGACGAGCCCGCCGTCATGGCCACGCCTGCCCCAAAAGCCGCCGAGCCGATACCGTTTACCCCCAAAGAGACGGAGCCCATCGAGGAGGAGAAGCCCCTCTTCCAAGCCCGTCCCTCCTTCTTGGACGAGCCTGAGAAGAAAGAAGAGCCCGTCGTCCCAACCCCGAACCCCGTCATCCTCCACGAGCCCAAGGCCGCCGATACCATCGAGGTCGTCTCCGAGGAGGAAGAAGATGAATATGTCATGCCGAGCAACGACCCCATCGTCCTCGCCCCCAATCCCACCGCCATCTTGACCGGTGAGACCCTCGCTCCCGAGGAGAAGGTGGAAGAAGCGGTGGCGGAAGAAAGCAAACCCGCCGTCGACGACGACCTCGAAGGGCCGCTTCCGCCTTATGTCTTCCCCACTGAGAAGCTCCTCGACGAAGGGACCAACAACCAAGACAAGGAGCGCATCGAGGAGGAGTGCCGCCAAAAGGCCGCGACCATCGATCAGATCTTCGCCGATTTCGGCGTCGGCGCCCACGTGACCGAATTCCTCGTCGGCCCGTCCATCACCCGTTATTCCATCACGACCGACCCGGGCGTCTCCGTCCAATCCGTCGGGCGTTATATCCAGGACCTTGAAGTGCGCTTAGGCGGCGTTCCCGTCCGCTTCGTCGAGCGCGTCCTCGGCATGGCGTGCAGCGCACTAGAAGTCGCTAACGACACCCGCCGCATCGTCCCTTTCAAGGAAGTCTTCACCGGGCTTCCCAAGCGCAAAGAGACCGCGGACCTCCACATCCCCTTTGGCATCGATATCAGCGGCGCCCTCAAAGAGGCCGACTTATCGAAGTTCCCGCACATGCTCGTCGCCGGTACTTCGGGCTCAGGTAAATCCATCTTCGCCCATGGCATTTTGCTTTCGCTCGTCATGCGTAACCGCCCCGAGGACCTCAAGCTCGTCCTCATCGACCCCAAGCGCGGCGTCGAAATGGCCCCGTATAAGGACATGCCGCACCTCCTTTGCCCCATCGTCAAGGAGGCCAAGCCCGCCCGCAACGCCCTGAAGAAGCTCTGCGAGCTCATGGACAAGCGCTACGAGATGTTTGGCGAGGCGGCCGTCCGCGACATCGGCGGATACAACAAGGAATACGCCTTGCCCCAAGGCAAGAAGCGGATGCCCTATATCGTCGTCTTCATCGACGAGTTCGCGGATTTGGTCGGCGAATGCAAGGAGATTTCCGAATACGTCCTCCGCATCGCCCAGAAAGCCCGCGCCTGCGGCATCCATCTCATCGTGGCCACCCAGCGCCCCGACGTCAAAGTCATCACCGGCACCATCAAGTCCAACTTGCTCTGCCGCGTCGCCTTGACCGTCGCTTCGTCCACCGACTCGCAAACCATCCTCGGCGTCGGCGGTGCCGAGGACCTCTATGGCTATGGCGACATGCTCATCGATTGCCAAGAGCTCAGCAAGCGCGACTTCACCCGCGCCCAAGGCTGCTTGGCCACCGGACACGAGATGAAAGCGGTGTGCGACTTTGTCCGCGCGCAGATGAAACCTTCCTACGACCCCGAATTCCTCCACCTCGAGGACGAAGAGGAGGAGTCGGGCCCCGAAATCCGCGATGGCGGCTACGCCCCCGTCGCCCCGACCATGTCCTCTCAAGAGCTTCGCAAGATCTCCGACGAGGAGAAATACCAATACGTCAAGTCGGTCATCATGACCCGCGAATACTGCTCCATCTCCATGATTCAGAGGGAATTCGAGGTGGGCTTCCCGCGCGCGGGCAAAATCCTCGCGAAGCTGCAGGCCGAGGGCATCGTGGCCTCGCCTGGGGACGCGCCGAATAACTCCAAAGGCTGCCGCGTCCTCGTCCATGAAGACCCTAATGGCGGAAATCCCATTGCCTAAAAACCGCCAAAACCGTATAGTAATCAGGTTCCTTTATGAAAGATACCTACCTCAACGCTAAATTAGTCCAGCCGGACCTGCTACGCCTCATCGTTTTTTCCTCCCTTCCCTGGGAGAAGATCGAGCCGGTGCTGGTCACCGATGGCGTGCCCGGGCCGAAGATGAAGCCGACGCGTCTCAATACGCTTTCAAGCCTCGCGATCGCCGATTTCCGCCTCGACGCACCTTTGCAGTTAGGGCATAGCTATTTCTTCGTCATGCCCCAATATGGCAGCGTCCCCGTCGACGTGACGGAATCGACCACCTTCGAGGGGTTCGACGAGAAATACGCCTATGATGGCGACGACCTCGGCGCGACCTACACGAAAAAGGCCACCTCCTTCGCGATTTGGGCGCCTCTTGCAAGTCACGTCGTCCTTAGCTACCGCGACAAGCGGAGCGACCCTTTCACGCCAGTGACGATGACCCGCACCGACCGGGGCGTTTATCGTGCGACCCTTCCAGGCGACCACGAAGGGGCGGAATACCATTTCTTCATCACCAATAGCGAAATCACCCGCGAGACCACCGACCCTTACGCCAAGGCCAGCGCGCCTAATGGCGAGCATTCGGTCGTCGTCGACTGGAGCAAGCTCAAGCCGCATTTCCACCATGTTTGCCTGCCCATCATCCAATCCGCGACCGAGGCGGTCATCTACGAGACCCATGTCCGTGACTTTACGGTTCATGGGGCGACCGACATCGTCCATAAAGGCCAGTTCCTCGGCATGGTCGAGCCGGGCCGTAAGACCGTCGGAGGCCACCCCGCGGGCCTAGATTACCTGAAGGAACTCGGCGTCACCCACGTCCAATTGTTACCGATCTTCGACTATAAGACCGTCGATGAGCGCAATCCGAATTCCGGCTATAACTGGGGCTATGACCCCGCACAATACTTCGTCCCGGAAGGCTCCTATGCCTCCCATGTCGAAGACCCCCTTTCGCGCATCCGCGATTGCCAGACGATGGTCGGGGAGTTCCATAAGGCTGGCATCCGCGTCGTCATGGACGTCGTCTATAACCACGTCTACGAATACGAGCGCTCCGTCTTTGAGGCTGTCGTCCCCAATTATTACTTCCGCCATAAGTTCAACGGCAAGATGGCCAATACGTCCTGGTGCGGCGACGACCTCGCCTCCGAGCGCGCGATGGTCCGCAAGCTGATCGTCGACGCCTGCAAGTGGTGGATCGACGTCTATTCAATCGACGGCTTCCGCTTCGACCTCATGGGCATCATCGACGTCGAGACCTTGAAGTCCATCGCCGACTATGCCCTTTCCAAGGATAAATCCTTCCTCCTTTATGGCGAAGGATGGAATATGGGTGGCGAAGTCAAACAGCCCTTAGGCCACATGGAGAACTTCCGGATGATGCCGGAATACGGCTTCTTCAACGACGCCTTCCGCGAATCGGCAAAGAAACTCTTCATCGGCGATTATGGCGTCTATCCCACGATGAAGAACGGCATGGTCGGCAGCTGCGCGGACTTCCATATCCCCGCCCGCTTCCTAAACGCAGCCCAATCCATCAACTATGTTGAATGCCACGATAACGCGACCTATTTCGACTTCTTGAGCAAATGCCGCAGCGACTATACGCTGAAGCAGAAGCTCTCCGCAGTCGAGGCAAGCGCCAAACTCGTCATCTTCTCTTTAGGCGTTCCCTTCCTCCACATGGGCGAAGAGATCGGCTTATCCAAGCATGGCGAGGAGAATTCCTACAACAAAGGCGACTATTTCAACCAATTCGACTACAAACTGCTCGATGAGCGTTATGATATGGCCATGCGCATCGCCGCCTCCATCAAGCTCAGGAGGAAGCTGCGCGCGCTCCAGATCTTCGACCCACGCGTCATCGAGGAGAGCACCAATGTCGATGAAGTGGGCGGATGCTTGCATCTCGCGTTCCTCAGCGGCAATCTCATCGCTCCGAGGAAGGGGCTAGACCTCTATGTCAACCACACCCTCGACCCCAAGACCATCCCGCTCCCTAGTGGTGCATCCTCGCTGCTAGAGGAGATTCCCATGACCAAAGGCGAAGACGAGAAGGAATATGCGACCATTCCTCCCTTAAGCCTCGCGATCTTCGAAACCCTTTAGTCGTTTCGCGAAAACGTTTGTCACTCCGCCTCGCATCAAATGCGGGAAAGGAAATGAAACTGATATGATATGCAGTGTCTTTCTCTCCGGCCGCACCGGAAAGAGCATTGACGAACGCACCCGTGCCGTGGAACTCGACTCCATCGTTCCCGGCTCCACGGGCGAATTCCAAACTTACGACATCCCCGTCCGAAGCAACCGTGGGCCCTCGTCCCACTTCCTCAGCGTAAAAGAAGGCGCCCTCGTCACCTTGCAAGGGCGTCTGGAAGTCGACCCTCTCCTCGGCCTCATCGTCCAACTCGAAGTCGAGGAAATCCACGTGCTTCCGCGCTCCAAATAAGCGCGAACTAGGTGGGCTTCGCCCTTTCTACTCGGCACGTCAAGGTATAAACTAAATTATGCGAAAAATCCTGAAGTTACTCCGTCTCGTCCTCTTGTCCCTGCCACGCGTGATTTTCGAGTACTTCCAGTGGATTCTTCCTTATTCCAGACACCCGGAAAAGGCGCCGATTGAGAAGCGCTACGCCAAGGCGCGCAGCCTCGTCGTCTTTATCTTAAGGAACATGCATTTCGACCTTCGTGCCGAGGAGGAGGGGATATTAAACGTCGATAAGCCCTGCCTTTTCGTCGCCAATCACGTCTCCGCGATCGACCCGCTCACCCTTATCGCCTTGTCCAAGCGGCCGGTTTCCTTCATCGCCAAGAAAGAGGCGAAGAAAATGATCGTGGTGGGGCGCTTCATCCGGGCAATCGATGGCTTGTTCCTCGACCGCAGCGATGCCTTCCAAGCCGTAAAGCTCTTCCGTCAGGCTAAGGCCAACATGGAGCAAGAGAACCTCTCCTATGCCATCTTCCCGGAAGGCACCCGCACGAAAGAACCTTATTCGGGGAAGCTGCTCCCTTTCCATGCCGGCTCCTTGAAGATCGCCTATATGGCGAAGGCCCCGATCGTCACCTATGCGCAGTTTGGCTCCTTTCACGTCCTCGACAAGAAGCCCGGCCCCTGGCATATCGTCTCCATTCTCGGCTTAAAGACCCGCGAATACGACGAGTATAACGCGGTGAAATCCGTCGACCTCATCAATAAGCTGCAAGAGGAAATCCAAGTCGGCGCGCAGAAGCTCATCGACGCGGACAACGCCTATTACGACTCCAAAGAAAACAAAAAGCGTCCCCATAAGTGGTGGAAGGACGCCTTAAAGAAAGGGGACTAG
Organism: Bacilli bacterium; assembly: GCA_017450325.1. GTDB lineage: Bacteria > Bacillota_I > Bacilli_A > RFN20 > CAG-826 > Alloenteromonas. The sequence goes on from JAFSVB010000003.1 coordinate 32,263, forward strand.
CATGCGCGATGTGAAGGAAGAGACGTTGCAGAAAGGCGAATCGCTTTTCCGCACGATGGCGATGGCGATGGTCATCGCGGGCGTCATCACCTTCGTGGCCATGTTTTTTCCATTGCACACCAAACGTCCTGAAAACGCGGGGCTATCTTATTATCTTCCCTGGTGCCTTTCCTATGGCATCGTGGATTTGCTTCTCGCGGCGGTGGGGGTCTATTTCACGACCGTCTCCAAGGACAAGCCGAACCTCTATAAGCCCGGGTTCATCCTCGGCATCGTCGCGGGAGGCTTACTCGCCCTAAGCTCGTTGCCCTTGGTGATTTTCCTAAGCAACGTCGAGTTCTTCATCTCGGTGCTCGTGATCGGCGGCTGCGTGATCGCCATCAGCGTCGTCGGCCTTTCGTCCTTGAAGGATCAATAACGCCTTCTTAGCCCTTTGGGGTAATGGTTCTTGGCCACTCCCTTGGTCAATTTGACGAACCCGAGGGGGATGCCAAGATAGGATACGACGCGGAAGCCATCGCCTCCATCTAACGGAAATGTCTCGCCCGCTAAATAAGCGAGCGCTTTTTCTTTTATCAGGGGAATATCATGTCCTTTCCCTAGCGCCCTTGCTAAAGCGATATCGGGTAGGAAACGCGGGGAAGTTTCGCCAAGCTTCACCCCATATCGGAGCAAGGACAAACCCGAAACGCGCATCGGGTGAGGCAAAGCGTAGAGGGCGTCATTATGAAGGCGGATGTCTTTGCCTTCTAAATCGAAATCTTTAAGAATTGGGTCTAATTTCCCTGCAAAAGCCCGTCCTTTTTCGAATATAGTCCCTTCTTTTTCGCCTTTTTTCCTTAGTAAGCAAAGGAATTGGCCTTCGCCCTCGTAATGGCTCGGGAACAGGTGAATGCCTTCGGGAAGGTCCTTATGATGGTAGAAGCAAGGGTGGTCCATAAGAGGGACCGCCTCGAAATCCTCATGCTCTTTTAAGAAGCCTAAGACCGACCCTTCGTCCTCTTCATAGGAGAACGAGCAGGTGGAATACAGGATCCTTCCGCCTGGGCGAAGCATCGTCGAGGCGAGGTGGAGAAGGCGGAGCTGAACCTCGTGGTTCTTGAGGACTTTCTCCTTGCTCCAATCCTGTTCCAATCGCGCGTCTTTCCGGAACATCGCCGAGCCCGAGCAAGGCGCATCGAGCATGATCGCGTCGAAATATTCCTCATATTGAGGATGGGCTGCTTCGAAGTCCCCGGAAGTAACCACGACGTTGCTTAGTCCAAGCCGTTCCACGTTGCCCGAAAGCTCCAAGGCCCTCTTGTAGGAGAGGTCGTTCGAGAGAAGGACGCCGTCTTCGAGCATGAGGCTAAGGATTGACGTCTTTCCGCCGGGCGCGGCCGCTATATCGAGGATGCGCTCGCCTTTTTTGGGCGAGAGGAAATAGGGGGAGACCATGCTCGCCGCGTCGAGGATATAGAAGCCGCCGATATTGTGGAGCAAGGACTTCCCTAGGGCGTCTTCTTGCTCAAAATAATAGGCGTGGGGGATGAAAGGATGGGCGCGTAGCCCTGGGTAAAGCGCTTGGAAGTCCTCGTCCGAAATCAGATGGTGGTTGAGGTATAACGCGTGCGTCGAAGGTTTCTTTAACGCCTCTTCAAGCAGCAATATCTCTTCTTCTTCATAGTAAGGCCGAAGCGAATCAAGCATCTCCATGTCGGTTATCGTAACGGGATTGCCACGAAAAGAAAAGCCCTTCACGCGCATAGGTGCGCAATGTGGTACACTATGCGCATGAGAATGGTAGATATCATACAGCGCAAGAGGGATGGGCATACCCTCAGCGAGGAAGAAATTCGATTCTTTGTCCAAGGCTATGCCGACGGGAAGATCCCCGATTATCAGGCGAGTGCCTTCACGATGGCCGTCTATTTCCAGGGCATGACCCCCGAGGAAACCGCGATCATGACCGATGCGATGATGCATTCGGGCGAGACGGTCGACTTATCCATGATCCAAGGCGTCAAAGTCGATAAGCATAGCACCGGAGGCGTGGGCGATAAGACTTCCCTCGTCGTCGGACCGCTGGTCTCCGCCTGCGGAGGCAAGGTCGCGAAGATGTCGGGTAGGGGACTCGGCCATACCGGCGGCACCCTTGATAAGATCGAATCCGTCCCGGGTACGGATATTTTCCGCACCCGCGAGCAGGTCGTTCAGCAAGTCAACGACATCGGCCTAGCCATCATCGGCCAGACGGGTAAGCTCGTCCCCGCGGATAAGAAGCTCTACGCTCTCCGCGACGTCACCGCGACCATTGAATCGATACCCTTGATCGCCTCCTCCATCATGTCGAAAAAGCTCGCTTCGGGAACCGACGCCATCCTTTTGGACGTCAAATTCGGAAGCGGCGCCTTCATGAAGAACATCGCCGATGCCCGCCGCCTCGCCAAAGCCATGGTCGAGATCGGCGATAAGCTCGGCCGCGATACCCGCGCGGTCCTCACCGACATGGACCAGCCC
>JAFSVB010000060.1 GCA_017450325.1 Bacilli bacterium
ACGTAGGGGGAAACGGGGCGACCCGGTTCTTTCCCGCGCTTTTAGGACGGGGATATTATAGCAAAGCCCGCCTCGTTTTGGCGGGCACACGCAAATCCGATCCGCTTCAGATGGCTCTAACTGCTTAAGTTAGTGACATTGCGATAAATCCTGCATTTTTAATTCAACAAACCGTTGAGTTAAACATCAAAAACGCCTCTTGAACCAAAGATTATCTCTGGGCATAGGCTCGATAAAATGCAAAGAATGAATATAAGGCGCGCTAAAGCAAGGCCAACAAAAAGGCTTTGAGCCCCTCGTTGGCAAGCTCAATGCCTTTCCTTTGTCGAACGTTGATTCTATTAAGGCCGAAGCGGCTTACTTTCTCTCAATCGTCAGGAACTTCGCGAATCCGACCATCTCGAAGATCTCGTAGATCGGCTGGGAGACGTTGATGAGTTTGACGTCTTCGTTCTCCTGCTTGATTCGAAGAAGGATGCGTAAGCCCGCCGAGGAGATGTAGGAAAGCTCATCGAGGTCAAAGACGATGCTCTTGAATGAGTTGGAAGAGAGGATCTCGTCGATGGCGGTCTCGGTTTCCTCCGAGTTGCTGGAATTGATCTTCCCTTTCAAAAAGATGGTGAGTACTTCGTTTTTAATGCTGTGATCCATAATGTGGTTCCTCCAGTTATATCTTTTTTATACTAAGCTTTGTTCTTTGGCGATCGAATGGCTAGTTATTCTCTTCCTGATCGAGGCGTTGACGGTCGACGAGTTCGGCGAATTTGCCTTTCTTCGCGATCAAGGATTCGTAGTCGCCCTCCTCGATGATCTTGCCGCCTTCGAGCATGATGATGCGGTCGGCGCTCTTGATGGTGGAGAGACGATGGGCGATGACGATGCGGGTGCATTCGAGTTTGTTGATGGATTCGGTGATGCTCTTCTGCGTCTTGTTGTCGAGGGCGCTGGTGGCCTCGTCGAAGATGAGGATCTTCGGATGGTGGACGATGGCCCTGGCGATCATGATGCGCTGCTTCTGGCCGCCCGAGATGCCGCCTTGGCCTTCGGAGATGACGGTCTTCATGCCCATCGGCATCTCGCGGATATCGTCGGCGATGTTGGCGATTTCCGCAGCCACCCACGCCTCTTCCTCACTTAAGGATGGGTTGGAGATGATGATGTTCGAGAAGATGTCCGCGTGGAACAAGGTGCCGTTTTGCATGACGGTGCCGATCTTCCTTCTTAATGAGGATGGGTCGACGTCCTTGACGTCATGGCCATCGACCAAGACGCGGCCGCTTAAGGGCTCCTCGAAGCCGAGCAAGACGCGGATCAGCGTGGACTTACCGCATCCCGTCTGGCCGACGATGGCGACATATTCGCCTTCTTTGACCTCGAGGGAGAGGTCGTTGAGGATGAGCGGTCCGTTCTCGATGTACTTGAAGGAGACGTTCTCGAACTTGATGTTGCCTTTGATCTTCTCCAGGACGAGCTTGTCCTTGGAGGTCTCCACTTCGGCCTCGAGGATCGGGCGCGCCATGTCGTAGGTCGGCTTGATGGAGGTGATGACGCCAACCATCGAGGTGAGGGCGGAGAAGGCCGCTGACAAAGTGCCATAGCCCGAGACGAACGCCATATAGCTGCCGGCGTCGATGTTGTTCTTCGCGGCCACGATATAGATCGCGACATTGCCTAGAAGCGTGATGAGCAGGCTGATGGCGACCGAGATCCTGAGGATGATCGGCGGATGGTAACGGACCTGGGCGGACTTCGCGTAGGCGCTGGCCCATTTCGCGAATACCCTCTTCTCCGAGCCGGAGAGGCGGATTTTCTGGATGCCATTGATCATCTCGTACGTGATGCCGGATTCCTTGGAGCCAAGTTCCAGGGACTTCTTCGTGTATTTCTTCTGGACGAGGGAGACCAAGATGCTAACTCCCGACGTCGCGAGCAAGATGACGACCACGACCGGGATGAGCACGGGGGCGAAGCCGACGAGCTGGAACAAATAGGCCAAGGACATCACCGTGGAGATCAGCGTCATGAAGACGCCGTTGAGGATCATGCTGGCGAGGCTATTGACGCTTGCGAAGCGGGCGGCGAGTTCGCCGGTATTGTATTTCTTGAAGAAGGGTGCGGGGAGGTTGAGGACCTTCATCATGGTCGCTTCCTGCACCGATTTCTGGATCTTCATCATGACGCGCGTATTGAAATAGGATTGCAAGGCCTTCACGAGCAATAAGGCCGTGCCCGCCGCGACGACGTAGATGGAGACGCTGACGAACATCTGGACGCTTTGGCTCATCACCACGTCGCCGGTCAACATCTTCGTTAGCCAGGGGATCAATAAGCCCACGCCCGAAGCGGCGGCGGCGAACACCACCAGGAGGACGATGTCGAGCGGGCGGATGGACTTGCCGATGTATTTGGCGTATTCCTTGATGGAGATGCCCTTGCTCGGGATCGGGCGGTAGAAGCTGATCGCGTCGAGTTCCAAGCCATGGATCATCTCGGCGTCGATATAGACCTTCTTACCGGTTCCGTAATGGATGTAATAGTATTGGTTGTTTTTCGTGGGGAACAAGATGATGGGGATTTCCTCCACCAACGTGTAGATGAGCAAGGGGGAGCCATGCTCATTCACGTATTCATCCGTCAGCATCACCTTATGGTATTCGATGCTGAAATGCCCCAAGACGTAGTTCAGTTTGTCTTTGAACGTGTCGACGCCGGTTGGGATATCCATCATCTGGTGATGGAAATAATTCAGAATTTGAGAAATAGCAAAGTTTTCTCGGATTTCGCTGTCGGAGAGTTTGTCTTGGTTCTTAACATGAATTCCCGCAAGCGACTTAAAAGAGTCTTCGAAAGACTTAGCATCGAGCTTTTTTCTCTGCTCAACTTGTTTTTCAAACCAGCCCATCTATTTCTCCATCCTATTCGTTCGTTACGAGATCGTAATACGGCCCTTTGTTGGCCATGAGTTGTTCGTGCGTGCCCTGCTCAGCGATGACGCCATGGTTCAAGACGACGATCAAGTCGGCATCGCGAATCGTGGAAAGGCGGTGGGCGATGACGATGGTCGTGATGCCGCGTTCCTTGATCGCGCGGACGACGTCGTATTCGGTCTTCGCGTCCAGGGCGCTGGTGGCTTCGTCCAAGATGATGATGCTTGGGTCCATCGCCAAAGAACGGGCGATCTCCATGCGCTGCTTCTCGCCGCCGGAGAAGTTCTTGCCTCCTTCGAGGACCGGCGCGTTATACCCGCCTTCCCTCGCGACGATCGTCTTATGGATCTGCGCGTCGTTGCACGCCATGATGACTTCATAATCCGTGATGGATTGGTCCCACATCTTCAGGTTGTTCATGATCGTGTCTTCGTAAAGCGTGATGTCTTGGTCGACGACGGCGATCGATGAGGTGAAGATCTCGTGGTCGATCTCCTCGATCCTCTTTCCATCGAAGATGATTTCCCCAGACCAGGGGGAGTATAGGCCGGAGACCAACTTGGAAACGGTCGATTTGCCACTGCCGGTCGAGCCGACGATGGCCACTTTCTGGCCCTGTTTGATCTCGAGGTTGAAGTTCGACAAAACGGGCCTGCCCAAGCGGGAATAGCCGAAGGTCACGTCCTTCAAGATGACGTTGCCTTTGATCTTGGAGACGCGGTCCATCTTCACTTCGCGGGTGACGTTAGGGTCAAGGGGGTATTCCAAGACGTCGTCGACGCGCTCCATCTGGGTGCGCATTTCCTGAAGCGTCTGGCCGCTGGTGATAAGGGTCATCGCCGGCGACATGAACGAGGAGAGCAATCCCTGGAAGGCCAAGATAGAACCGACGGTGAAGTTGCCGGTGATGGTCAAATAGACGCCAAGGATCAAGACGGAATAGTCCGCTAATAAGGATACGAACGCCGGGACCAAGCCGAGGAACTGGTTGGTCTTGACCATCCTTAAGTTCTGGGTATATACGCTATTGGAGGCCTCTTGCCAGGAGGAGAAATAGGAATTCTCCGCGCCGTTAGATTTGATTGTCTCGATCATCTCGATGCCCTTGGAGGTCATCGCGCCAAGCCTGGCGTTATCGCGGGCTTGGACCCTGGAGATGTTGACCCTCACCTTGGAGATGTAACGCGAGGTGAAGATATTGATAAGCACGGTAAGGACGCCGATGAGCGTCAGGATCCAGCTCTTGCTGATCATGACCACCAGGTAGACGATGAGCATGATGGCGTTGAAGAACAAGGGGGCGAAGACGTTGACGAGCGTCTCGGCGATCGTGGCGTTCTCGTTCTGCCTTTGCTGCAAGTCGCCGACCATGCGCTGGGAGAAGAAGTCGATCGGCATGCGGAGGATCTTCCACATATAGGTCGTGGAGCCGATGAGGTCCAGCTTGCCGCGGATCTTATATTGGTAGAGGCTCTGCACGGCCGAGACGATGACCTGCAATAAGCCAACGCCCGCGAAAATATAGATAAACGGCAGCAGCCACTTGGGGTTATTGCCCCCTAGAAGCGAGTCCACGAACACCTGGTTCAGGACTGGGTTGACGATCGTGAACAGGTAGCAGACGATCGTGGTGATGGCGAAGAAGCTGATGAGCGCGGCGGCGCCTTTGAGCCTCTTCCTCGCGAAGGCGAGGACGGATTTCCTCTTACCGCCGGGCTCGAATCCCTCATCGGGGGAGATTTCGATGTAGATGCCGGTGAAGATCTTGTCGAAGGTCTCCAAATCGACCTTGACCAAGCCTTTCGCGGGGTCGTTGAGGATGGCTTTGTTGCCGCGGAAGCCATCGAGGACGACGAAATGCCCGCCACCCCAGTGGATGATCGCGGGGAATTTGCCTTTCTCCTTCAGTTTCTTGACGTTATAGGCATAGCCCTTGGTCTTGAAGCCGTATTTCGCCGCGGCGCGGCAGATGTTCTTGGCGTTGCTGCCATTGCGGGAAACGCCGCAATCGACGCGCACCTGTTCCAAGGCCACCCACTTGCCATAATAGGCCATGACCATCGTTAAGGAGGCGGCTCCGCATTCGAGCGCCTCGAGCTGCATGATGACGGGGACGTTGGCGACTTTCTTCCCGCTCGTTGGTTTCTTGATCTTTTTGTTTTTCATAGTTATCGCCTGAATAAGTAATCAATGGGATGAATCCGTCGGACTTCGATCTCCGTGCGGTAGGTGTATCTTCCATCCGCGAGCTTCAGGTTCGCCACGACGGGCTTGTCCTCGACGTAGGTGACCGTTCCCGCCTGGTCCAGGATATAGACCTCCGTCCCCGCGACGAGTTTGTCCTTGTATTGCTCTTCCACGACCAGGCTCGCTTGGCCTTCTTCGACCGTCGCGGCACCCGAGAGCTTAATCGGAAGCTCATAGATGCAGGACCAGACGAAAAGCGCCAGCATGGCCGCGATCGTCGAGAACAAGACGATCCAGGTCACGGGAGATGAGGATTGCAAATGCTTGTCCAGTTCGTCGGGAGAAGCAATGCTCACGTTTTCTTTTTTCATAAAAGCACCCTATCCTTGTGTTATTCGCCTAAGCTGATTTCCGAATGCCCCTAGTGGAGACCATGAGACGGCCTTGTTCCACCGGAGGTAGCACCGAAAATCAGATATCGAGCGGTTTCGTTAAATGCCAATCCTTTAACTCTTGATTGACTTTATCATACCAGCCGTTTTCAAAGAAAATACATTTTAGTATGTCCTCGTGGTAATAATCGCCATTACGCGAGTACAAGAGCCCTAAAGCGGGGCAGCCGCCCGTGCAGGCCTTGTAGTATTTGCAATTGCCGCATTTGTCGTTCTCAACGATCTGCTTGAGCAGCGGCGCCATCGCAAGGCCCAGGTAGTCGCTCTCCCTCACGAGCTCCTTAAGCGGGGTCTTAAGGACGTTGCCGAGGCTGATCTTATGCTCGAGGAACCATCCGGACATCTGCAGGCACGGCACCACTTCGCCACTGCTGGAGATGGCGATCATGCCGCGGTTGCCCTTGCACATGGGGATGCGCAGGTTGAACTCGTCCTTGCTGCAGGCAATCGGCACCAATTCGTAGGCCTCCATCGCGGGATAGAGCCTTAAGAGCTGCCAAACGTCGATGACCATCTTCATGCCCGAATGGATGTATTCCTTCGCGAATTCGGTCATCCTTTGGTAATACTCCTCGAACCCCAGGCTCGAATCGGGGGAGTTCTTCTCCCACCGCGGCGCCTCGGTGGTGCGGATCATCCGCATCTCGACGACGCCCATGCCGTCGAGGAGCTTCGCGGTCTCGAGCATCGCGTCGACGTTCTTGCGGTTGACCTGCACCTGCGCCTTCACGCGGAAGCCGTTTTGGATGCATAAGGCGATGGCCTTCAGGGTGCGTTCCTCGGCGTGGGGGTGCTGGCGGATCCAATTATGGTACCCCACCCCATCGAAGGAGATCTTGATCAGGGGATCGCAGCCAAGAGTCTTGAACACATCGAGCATCTCCTGGGTGATCAACAATCCGTTCGTGTTGAGCTCGAAGACGAACATGTCCCGTTCGTAGATGGCCTTAACGATATCGAGGAAGCGCTTATGGACCAGCGGCTCCCCGCCGGTGATGGTGAAGGCGTTGACGCCGATGTCGCGGGCTTGGTCCAAAATGCTAAGGACCTGCTCATAGGTCAGCTCGGTATTTAGCGGGGCGTTATCCTTCGCGTTGAAGCAATGGAGGCAATTGAGGTTGCATTTCCCCGTGATCATCAGGTTCATCTTCGGGAAATAGTAATTGTCGTATTCGTGGAGCATCGACCAGGGGTTCGGCGCTTGGCCTTTTTCGCAGGGCTCGATGAAATTCCGGCGGAGGAGGCTCTCCACTTCCTCGCATTCCTCGACTTCCTGTTGCCCATCGCAGCGCAATAAAACCTCGAACTCCTCCTTGGGGATGCCTATGGCGTTCTCCACGCCCTTGAGGTAGACGGCGCGGTCGACGTACCTCCACTTTCTTAAAGCGATGTTGTCCCTTAAGCGATAATACATGTCACAGGTTTCCTTCCTTCATCTCGTCGAGAGTTTTCTTTTGCTGACGGTATATGTTGAGCACGCAGCGGATGATGTCGGGGGTATAGAAGGACGATTTGGCGAGGTATTCCTCGATCTCCTCCTCCGCCCCATCGAGGCAGCGGGGGTCATACCACGAATAGTCCCATTTCGGGTCGAGGTTGGAGAAGAGGAAATAGATGATGAATAACGTGCCGCGGTTGGCCTTGGAAATGGTGTCCCTCCCCGACTTCGTCGACCCAAACGCCCCGCCTAAGTCCATGATGGGGGCCACCCGGACTTCGCCGCTATCCACGCTTCGGATCGCGCAGAGGTTATCCGTATGGAGGTCGGAGATGAAGCAAAGGGAGCGCAGGCAATACACTTTCACGAAGAAATCGTATAGGTCCTTCCGTTTCGAGTCCTCTAAGGCGCGGAAGAATTCCCTGCTGAATTCCTTGTTGCGTTGATTGTTTCGGTAGAGGTCCACGAGCTCACTCGGCAATATGGAGGACATCGGGATCAATTCCTCGCCCTCCCCGACGAGAGATTCGGAAACCGAGGCGAATCGGCCGTTGATCTGCTTGAGCTCATAGGAGACGACTTCGCCTTTCCCAAACAAACGCCTCCCAATCCGCGAGGCGAGGACCTCGCAGATGGCTTCCTCGGGATGCTCTTCGTCGATGCCAAGCTTATATAGCCTCGGCTTATCTTCGCTTAGCCATCCCTTGACGCCCCAGCCCGCGGTGACGATGTCGGGGACGTTGAGGTCGCATTTCCCTAAGGCCTCGTAATCCCCGGCAAGCACCGCTTTGCCGAATGTATCGTCCCAGCCGTTATGGAAGAAGTTGATGTCCTCGTAACGAAGACGCTCGCCTTCCCGCTTGAACCAATAATGGTTGGATAAGGATAGGCCATGCCCGCGGAAGGAGAGCTCGAATCCACTATCTGCGCCGGTGGCTTTGAGGATCTTGTCGTAATCGATGCGGGTGGAAGGGATGGCTCGCACGAGGAAGAAATGTAGAAGCGCGTGGTCCTTATCCTGCCCATGGATCACATCATAAGGGGCTTTATCGAAATGCTCCAGCTCCTTTCGAATATGCATTTCCCATTTGGCGTAATCGACTTCGAAAAGAAGGACTTCGCGGTCCTGGAACATCAATGTTAGTGTTTCTTTGCCCGCCATTGCGTCCTATATAATATCACACAGGCGCCCATGGACGTATAAGGACAAATGTCATGCGTGGCATTTCCATGCCAATGTGCACTATGATTATTCTGATTTAGGAAGATATATTTATGGAAAAAGAAGTTACGATCGCCGAGAGAATCAGCAGAAAAGCATGGCTGATACCCCTTTTGTTCGGCTTGATGTGCGCCTTTTTCGTCGGGGCGGTCGCCGTGATTGAGATCCTCGACTACACCAACGCCAACTATGGCTTCTCCATCGGGGCCGAGATCGTCTCCATGATGATCGCCATCGTCATCACCGCGCCCATCCTCGCGGCCTATAAGAGGCAAAGCCTCCAGGTCTACATGTTCGTCCTCATGCTGGCCATGGGCACGTTGCTATGCTTCCTCAACATCACCATGATGTGCCTCGCCGACGCGAATCTGCCCGCCCTTTTGAATTTCCAATCCGGATTGGTGTTCATCGTGGAGGCCATCTTCACCTTCTCCTATTGGCTCTACATGTCGCATACTTTGAAATCCAATAAGAAGATCACAGCGGTCTTCGACATCGTCGCCATGGTCTTGCTGGTCGTGTTCTTGATCCTGCCGATCGTGAATTTCTTCACGCCCATCTACTTTTACATCGACGAATTCGGCAAATACCAATACGCGGATTTGTGGTGGCTATCTTACACCTATCTTGGCACCGTTTTCCTCTTCGCGGCCATCTCTTTGTTCCTCTCTAAGCAGAAAATGCGGGACAAGGTGGTCGTCGTAGTCTTCCTGGGCGTGCCGATTTTCGGCATCCTCGCCGCTTGGGGCGAGGATGGCCTTTCCGTCATCTACCCTGGGATGATGATCTCCTTGGTCCTGGTCTATTCGCTCTTATCCTACGATAACGAGAAGCACCTCTTCGCCAAAAGCAAGGAATTGAACCTCGCGACCAACATCCAGATGGACGCCCTGCCGAACAAGTTCCCCGCCTTCCCGACCCATAAGGAGATCGACATCTACGCCTTGATGCATCCCGCGAAGGAAGTCGGCGGCGACTTCTACGACTTCTTTCTCATCGACGAGAACCACCTCGGCGTCGTCATCGCCGACGTCTCCGACAAAGGCGTCCCCTCCGCGCTTTTCATGATGCAGAGCAAGATCATCCTCCAGAACTTCGCGCTTATGGGCCTCTCCCCGAAGGAAGTCCTCTACCGCGCGAACAAGCAGCTATGCGCGAGCAAGCAGCAGAAACTCTTCGTCACCGTCTGGTTCGCGGTGCTGGATCTACAAACCGGATTGCTCACCGCGGCCAATGGCGGCCACGAATACCCCATCATCCAGAAGAGAGGAGGCGAGTTTGAGATCTTCAAGGACGAGCACGACCTCGTCGTCGGGTTCGTCAACGGGGTCCCCTACAACGAATATACCATCCAGCTCGAGAAAGGCTCGAAGGTCTTCGTCTATACCGACGGCGTCCCCGAATGCGTGGGAGACGATGGCCAATACCAGCTGCAGCGCGCGGTCAACACCCTCAACAAATACAAAGACGGAACCCCCGAGCATATCTGCAAGAGCATGTTAGGCGAGCTACAGACGTTCATGGGCAATAACGACCAGTTCGACGACATCACGATGCTATGCCTGGAATACAAAGGATTCGAATGACCATGAAGCACATCACCATTCCCGCGGAGAAAAAAAGCCTCGCGAAAGGCATCGACCCCATCATCGCCTTGCTCGAGGACGAGGAGGCGGATTTCGCTCTTATCACCAAGATCGAGCTCGCGATCGACGAAATCCTCACCAACGTCGCCCTCTATGCCTATGCGCCGGATAAGGGGAACATCGACATCGACTATGGCTTCGACGAGGAGTGCAGGGAGCTCGTCGTCATCATTGCCGACGAAGGCAAGCCCTTCGACCCGCTCGCTAAGGAAGACCCCGACATTTCCCTCGGGGAGAAAGAGCGCAAGATCGGCGGGCTAGGAATCTTCATCGTCAAGACGGTGATGGACGAAGTCACCTACGAAAGAACCGAGGGCAAAAACGTCCTCACCCTAAAAAGAAAGATTTAAGGATCGCGCTTGCCTAGCCTATCCATGACGGCCTATCCGACCAAAGGCTAAGCGCACCCCCATTCAAGAAACGACCGTTCGCTCATTCAAAGGAGATCCACCATGAACGAAGAATTGCTAAAGGGCCTAAGCCAAGAGCAGCTAGAGAAAGCAAGGGCGTGCCGTTCCTACGAGGAATTGCTGCAAGCCGCCAAGGAAGAGGGCTTGCAGCTTAACGAAGACCAATTGGAGGCGGTTGATGGCGGAGGATGCGACAATGAGCAATCCCCGAGCAACACCGATCCTAACGGCCCCCGCTGCCCGAGGTGTGGCAGCACCAACGTCACCGAAATCCACGACTCCGACGAGAGCCGAGGCACGGAGTACCGCTGCAACAACTGCGGCGCGATTTGGGCGTGAGCAAGAACAAGACCAACCCGTTCGTCGGGCTAAGCAATATCAAGGCAGAGGAACATGCAGGCGCGAGCGCTTTGGACCTTTTGCGCATCGTCGAGGATTTAGTGCCCTCCTATCAGCAAGGGCAGACGCGCGACATGTTCCTCTTTTTGTATTTCATCGACATCCTGGTGAAGGCGGGTGTGGACTTCCTGCTCCAAGGGGGCATCCTCCTTTCCACCGCCTTAGGGGAGCATTGCCGTAGGACCTACGACATTGACGTCATCGTGAAGGACCCCGACGCCTTTTACGACGATGTCCGCAAGGCCATCTCTTCATGTATGTCCGACCTATACTTCGACGTGGCCTATGTGAAGAAGAAGGAAGCCTCGGAGCGTTATTACAAGAACACCTTCTCCTTCCGCGTAACCTGTTATCATGGCGAGGATATCATCGGCATGATCATCGTCGACGGGGTCTATACCGACGATTACGAGTCAATGCATAAGGTCGTATATAAGGGACCGGAAATCATCGATAAGGACTTCCGCTTCTATGGCGTCGATATCGAGTATGTCGCTAGGGAGAAAATACTCGCGTTAAGCTCCGAGCTCCCCCGCCCCATCAAGCATCTGGTGGACGTCTATAGCTTGACGAAAATCGACCTCGACATCGAGAAACTCAGGCGTTACCTCGATGAAGGCTTAGCGCGCGAGAACCACATCCGCGAATCCTTCGGCAAGCCCTTATTGGCGAAGGACTATGCGGTCAAGGACGGGAAGAAGTTCTTAGGGAACTACGTTTACGAAATGATCTCCAGCGGCTACCCGCTGCGCTTCAAGGAAATGAAAGAAAGCGTCAACGCCTGGATCCAGGCGACGTTATCAGCCTGAGCGAAGCCACGGCCAAAAGGCCATATCGAAATCATCCAAGTGCCGTGATCGGAATCAAGGGACCAAGCGATGCGGCAACGATTGTTCCTTTTCTCGCGGAGAATTCTCCTTGTTATCGGCGCGATGCGCATTTTTTTAATGAGGAGGCCATGGATTCTCAAGGATAGGATCAATGGGTTTTCCATCTATTGAGAGAAAGGGTCGATCATCGATCATCGGCCATCGCGCTTAGCCGTTTTCCTCGGAAACATGAATATGCCTTCTGGGGAATCATCTGGAAAACAGCCTTGATGAACGTGGACGTTTCCGTGTGCCTTTATCCTCTCTTTTTTCAGCAAAACAATCGCGTTCCACATCGCTCGATGCCCGCATTATTCGGCGATGAAAGAGATACGTTTCATCAAGCCCGATAACGGGGGCGCGCTACAAATCCTAGCTTGGAAAGCGGAGCACGATGCGGGATTAGAGTCAATGGCAAAAACGCGGTTCTAAGGGGCAGCTTTCGGCACGTTGCTTACAAAAGCGATGTCATCCAAAAAGTCACCCAAACCACTTATGAAAACAATCGATAAGATCTGATTTTTTAGAGATCCAAAAAAGTTAGAGACGTTTTTCCATAATGCTGTTTTCGGCGTCCACGAAGCCTTTTTCGGCATAGAACTTCCTCGCCAGACGGTACGGACCTTCGCCGATGTGGACGGAAACGCGTGCAAATCCTTTTTCCCTGATTTCTTTTTCTGCTGAGGAAAGCAATTTGGTCCCTATCCCCTTCCCCTTGAGGTCGGGTCGGACATAGAAGCGATGTAGCCTCGCTTCTTCCTCGGAAACGGGGACGTAACCAAGCCCGCCGAGGACGCGGCCCCCCTCCGATAAGGCAAGGAAGAAGCCCCCGTCCTTCCCGAAGTATTCCGACTCGATGTCTAACAAGTCCGGATTCAGGGAAGGTACCCTGCCCAAAGCATTCTTCGCCGATAGGACGACGAAGAGCAAATCATCACGATAGGCATCGGAATAGGGCGCGACGCTCACGGTGCCAAGGCTCTGCTTCGAAATGGCGTGCATCTCCATCCCAAGGGAATCGAAATACCGCTCCATGGTGGCGATCGTGGGCGAGATCCTCTTCGCCTCGATTCGGCCTAGCGCGGCCTGCTGGTATCCGGACATCTCCGCCAGTTTCGCCTGCGAAAGGCCATTCGCCTTCCGCGCGGCGATCAGCTCATCGATGAGGCTCATCGCTTGATGCCCTCTTCGATCTCCTCAATCGAGGGGAGGTCGGATTGCAATTCCTTCGGCAACACGCCGGTGAGCTGGTATTCGGCGATGCCGATCGGCGGCTTCATCATCTCGACAGCGTATTTGGCGACGACATCGTCTTTTTCCCCGACGATGAGCAATCCGATGGTCGGGTTGTCCCACTCCTTCTTCAATTGGTTGTTCACCGCGGTGACGTATAGGCCCAGCTGCCCGAGGTTCTCCGATCCGAGCTTATCGACCTTGATCTCGACGACGACGTAGCAACGCAGGTTCAGGTTGTAGAAGAGCATGTCCATGAACTTCTCCTCCTGGCCGATCTGAATCCGCTTTTCGCGGCCAAGGTAGGCGAAGCCGTCGCCGAGCTCGAGTAGGAACCTCTCGATGTTGTCGATCAAAGCATCCTTCAGTTGCTTCTCATCGTATTTCTTCCCGATGGAGAGGAAGTTGAACTGATAGGGATCCTTCGTGATCTGTTGTGCCAAGTCGGAGGTACTATCCGGCAAGGCATAAGCAAAGTTAGTGATTGCCTTGCCTTGGCGATGGAATAAATCGCTTTTGATGAAGTTGGTGAGGATCGCTCTTGACCATCCGTTCTCAAGGCATTCGCTAACGTAATAGAGCGCCTCTTCAAGGGATCGCGTCCTGTTTAAGATGATCTGATGATGCCCCCAAGGAATGGCGAACAATTTTCCTGCGACCTGCAGGAAATTCTCTGGAAGGGTGGGAACAAGGGCGCTTTCGGAAGATTTCGCAGCCTGCAACAAAACCTCCAAAAGTGGGCTGTATCTACGGTAAAAAGCAGACATATAATGCAAATTGGTAGATGAAAAGCCTTTGGCGTCAGGGATTTCCTTACGGATATCGGCACTCAGTTTTTCGTAAAAAGCGGATCCATAAGTGGATTCGTATCCTCTTTTCGTGATTTCCTCGCCGAGGCGATAGTAGAAACGAATCAGTTGCTCATTGACGCGAATCGCGGCCTTGATTTGGGTTTGACGATACTCGTTTTTCAATTGGTTAATCCACTGTGCGTAGGCGGGATCAATGATATTTTCCATAAAAGAACCTCCTGTTATAAATGATAACATAAATGTATTTTAACAACAATAAGTCCGCCCTTCTTTTCAGTAGAAAGGGCGAAGCGCGACTTCGGTCGTGAACCAAAGCAGTTTATATACCTCTTAATAGACGCCAAAATTAAAAAACCTGGCTTTTTTGTATTCCAACTGTAACCCGTTGTTTTGGCAAAAGCTTGATGCCGTCGAAGGAAAACAGGTATTAGAAACACGATGCGGGTTTTGGTTCCAAAAGCAAAGAGTCCGTTGTGCCTTTCATACCACCCATAAAAACTCGAAAAAGGTGGTATGGTTTTGCGATCAAAGCCAGATAGACGCCCGATGCAATGCTTTTATCGTTTTTTCACTCTTCATTTTCTGGCTGTTTACTGGCTGTTTTTTCTGGCTGTTTCGGTTATACTTTTCCCAAGGTAAAAAC
>JAFSVB010000061.1 GCA_017450325.1 Bacilli bacterium
AAACAAAGGCGGCTTCTTCGAGCGTTGGCGCGGCCTGACCTCCAAGCAATACAGCCACCTCCAGAAGATCGCCAAGGACATCACCAAGCCCGAAAGCCCCGTCTATGGCGACGACAAGGCCCTCTACCTCGCCGCGAAGGATTACCGCGCCTTCAAGCTTCCCGAAGGGGCGAACTTCGATCACCTCAGCAGCACCGCCAAGAAGCGCATCGGCTTCTGCGACGCCATCATCGAGGCCTATGAAGCCAAGGAAAGGGCCAAGCAAGCCGAAAACGAGGCCGCCAATCAGCCCGTGGAAAACGCCCAGAACAACATCATCCAGCAGGACGAATTCCAGCAGCAGTTAGGCAACGACCTCGCCGCGGACAACGAAATCAAGGTCGAAGTCGCCCCCAAGGAGAACAACGTCAACGAGAAAGATCCGCCCGACGAAGGCATCGAGCCCTGATTCGCGCTAACCCCAACCACCATGGGCGCCGTACCCAATAGGGAAACGACGCCCTTTTTTTCGTCGCAATTTCCCTCCTAAGCGAAAGAAAACCCCACATTTTGCGGGGGGATTCCGTTTGTTTCCGTCTTACTTGAGGGGAGCACATGAAATAAAACAGTTTGGTTCAAGACCCGCATCGTGCTCCATATGCCTTAATTCCCTCGATGCCATCGGGGGTTTTTCATTTTTATGGGTTACATTTGGGTTACAAAAATTCGGCATTTTTTTCTGAGGAGTTTTTGCGGGATTCAAAGAACAATTTGCACAGTATCTGGCTGCTGATAAAAAAATACTCGCGTACACATCAGAGTCAATGCTGTAGCGAGTATTCCAATTTATGTTTGCTTTCCGCTCTAATCCACAGGGTATTCGTTTTTGTTCCGGAAAAGCATGTCGATCCTGGATTGGCCGAATTCGGAGATTGAAACCGGAATTGTGCTAACCAACTCCATATCGTAATTGATTTCCATGTACTCGCAGAACTCATCCATTGCCATTCCGGAAGGACCCTCAATTCTGCGTTCTGGGCTGACGACGATTCGAGTGGCCCTTTCGTTGGAAAGACCAGCTTCGTAAATGAATGAGATTTTGATGTAGCCGCGCATATGTAGCTCCTTTCTAATTACTTCAGGAAATGAGGATGGAGTGTTATAATCCTGTCAACCATCCCGGATGTCCTCATGAGCCAAGTTTAACGCATAGAAAAGCAGCGCTCTATACCTCTTGGCCTGATGGACCTGGACAGGATTAGGACAAACGTTTTGGGCCCTGGACAAAACCTGGACAAACGTCGAAATAGGCCATAAAAAGCCGTGGAGGATCGCTTATCAAATTCGTTGACTTCGTAACCCCGCTCTTGGAAATAAGGTGTAACTACACTGGGAAATACAACTTTATCGTTGACCTCATGGGGGAAGCAGGGGCCGATTATTTTATAAATGTCGATCCCAAAAAGGCGGCCAATTACGTAAGCAAGTGCTTTGTCGGTGAAAAAAGAGAGGGCCTTACTCCAACACAAAGAAAGTGCAGTGGGCCATTTCAAAAAGAACAGGTGGTATCTTTCCTTAAACAAAACCTCAAGGAATCGATGGTTCCTTCTTTGATGGAAAAATACGGGTTGACCGCTTTTGCGTTCAACGAGGAAATCCTGCTGCTTACGCTTGCACGCCTCCTTGAGATATTCACCCTGAAGGATGACGATTCCTTCGACGACACACCGCAAACCATCTACGAGAGCATCGTGTCCGGCGGTGAATACACCAAACCAAACGTTGACGTCTCGCAGGCGATGGATTTGCTCGCCGAAGTCGATTTCCGATGCCCTCTGACCAATCTTCCGTTGAGCTACAAGGACGCCGAGGGATACAACTGCTACCAGTACAGAATAGTCAACATCCTGCCCTCCACCTTATCTGAAGAAGAGCTTGATTTCTATTGTTCTATCAGAGAGCCGTATCCGGCGAGTTCCAAAAACAACCAGATCGCCCTTTCGGTAACCGCAGGAATCGATTACCTGCAAAACCCGACCATCGAAAAATATGAAACCCTTTGGGATTTCAAGGATAAATGCATCAAGCAGCGCCAATTAGAAGCGGCGTTGCAAGACTCCAAATTAGAAAATGACATCAAACGAATAATCAAAATCCTTGGTTCCGTCACCAATATAGAGCGCCTAGAAACATTAAGCACGGACGCACTAAGAATAGAGGAGAAAATCCCAAAAAAATATGCCGCTGTCTACAATCAAATCTGGGAAATGGCCAGGCAGTATTATTTCACGATCGACACATTCATGGGAAAAATCGACCAAGGCGATCCGAATTGCGACCCGACAAGATTAGCCAAAGCCGTCCGTGGATTGTCAAAGACGATGCAAGAGCGGGGCGACCCAATTCAAGAAATCCCAGCGAACATTGCCGCCGAGCTCCAAAAGATATCTGGTGGTAATGCGGCGGATTATCTTCCTTGCCAGATTCTCGTGGCTTACTTTGTCCAACATTGCGAGGTCCTTTCGAAATGAGATTGCCATCTAAATTCACGCCTTACAAGCAAAGCGTAATCTCGAAGTTCCCCATCGTTTTGGAGGCGCTTGAGACATCAGATATGACGGTAATGACGCTTTACAAGAAGGTCAAATCCAACATGAACGGCCTAAAGGAGTTCATGGAAATTCTGGATTGCCTTTTTATCCTCAAGAAAATAACCCTCGAAGAAGAAAGGATGCTTCACTATGCTGGTTGAAATCTCCTGCGATAAGTTCAAAGAAAACGGAAACCCACGGGGAACCATCTCGTTCCGCCCCGGCTTGAATGCCGTCTTAGGCATAGGCACCGAAACCAATTCGATTGGGAAATCGACTTTCCTCATGATAATCGACTTCTGCTTTGGCGGGGATGACTACATAAACAAAGAGAAGATAGTGGTCGATCACATCGGCCATCACGAAATCCATTTCGCCTTCGAGTTCAATGGCAGAAAACACTATTTCTCTAGGGGCACATCCAATCCAAATTACGTTTTCAGATGCACTGATTCCCGATATTTACCGGAAGGCAGAAGGGGGATGCACAAAGACGACTTCAGATCCTTCCTTTCCGAAATGTACCAGCTGAACTACGAAGGGGTGACTTTCCGCCAGGCAATCAGCCGCTTTTTCAGGATATACAATCGTCAGACGCACAATGAATTAAAGCCTTTGAACGCCACCGTCAACGAGGAAGACAGGAAGGGCATAGTCTCCATTATGAAAATCTACGGGCTATATGGTCCGATTGATGCCCTGGCCTCCAAAGTCGACGCGGCGGAGCAAGCAAAAACTGGATTCGATTTCGCGAGGAAGCATTCCCTTGCGCCAATCGCCGCTTCCAAGGACGAATACAACGCCAACGTCGCCAAAATCAAAAGGCTACGAGCCGAATTGGAACAGCTACTTGCGGACAACGACATGGGCCGCAGCGATCCCGACATCATAAGGGCTTCTGAAGAATCCAGGCTGCGCCTCCTCAGAAAAGAACTCGTAAGGGAAAGGGGCAAAATAACAGATCGCCTCGACTCCATACAGTTCGACTACGATTACGACGAAGCCGAGATTTCAAGGAGCATCGACAGGCTTAAGACATTTTTCCCGGGCTTGGATTTTTCCTCAATCGCCGAAACCGAGCAGTTCCATAAGAAAGTGAGGAGCATCATCGAAAAAGAGTTCAGGCAAGGAAAAGAAGACATTGAGGCGCTTCTCGCCAGATACGATGAGCAAATCGCGGAGATAGACAAGCGCCTGCAATCGTACCCGCAGATTCCCGACGTCAAAAAAGCGATTATGGATCGCCACACCGAATTACAGCGGGAATTGGAACGCCTCGAAGCAGCGAATGCCAACTATGACAAAAAAGGCACCTTGACCACCGGATTAGAAAAGGCCAAACAAGAACTCGACGAAGTCATGCGCAGGCAAGCCGGGATACTCCAATCGAAAATCAATGCCCGAATCGAGGAACTTGCCCATTTGTTCGGCGACGGAAGGAAACCGCCATACCTCTCGATTTCCAGCCTATCAAGCTACGTCTATTGCTTACCGGACGACAATGGCACGGGGAACCGGTTTAAAGCAGTGGCACTATTGGACCTCGCCATCATGGAGCAAACAAACATACCCGCCATTTGTCACGACACGATTGTGACAGATAGCCTTGATGCCGCAGGAAAAGCACGCCTCATAGACCTATACACCGCATACGATGGGACATCG
Source organism: Bacilli bacterium (assembly GCA_017450325.1). GTDB lineage: Bacteria > Bacillota_I > Bacilli_A > RFN20 > CAG-826 > Alloenteromonas. The sequence goes on from JAFSVB010000061.1 coordinate 4,236, forward strand.
AAGCAAGTCTTCATTTCCTTCGACAACCCTGAAGGCGCGGACGAAAAGACCAAGAAGACGCTTTATTCGCATGAGGTTTTGCGTCTATCGAAAGGAACCCAGACTTTGTATGGAATTGCTTGGGCGGCAGAAGGAGCGGCGGAATGAACTACGCAGACGCGATAAAAGAGTACAGAAGGAAGGCCCTCATTACGCAGGAGGAGCTTGCCGATAAGCTAGGTGTTTCTTTCGCCACGGTCAATCGATGGGAAATGGGGCATCATGTGCCCACGATGAAAATGAAGAGGAAGCTCCGCCCCTTGTTGTTGAAAAAAGGAATAAAAGTGGATGACTGAGCAATACGGAAAAATAGTTCAATTCAGCGATGGATCCTTTTTAGAATACGCGCATGGCAAATTCGACCCTTGGTGCGTTTTCTATAACGGCCCGGATGGAAGCAGATTCCCTCCAAGGGACGTCGAGTATTTCCAACAACTTTTAGATTATTCGGAAAAACTCGGGGCAGGAATTGTCTACAGCGATTATGTGACGCTTTATAACGCAACTGGAAAGTCGATTGAGGCAAAAGCCTTCGCTATGGCCAGGTTCCTTTCGGAAAAATACCCCGACCCATTGGAGGCCGAAAAGCTCTTTTGCATCCTTTATTTGGCAATGCTTGCCGAGGAAAGGAAAGCGGGAACAAAACTCGGCAAAAGGATCAAAAGGCTTGGAATCTATAGGCTCCTTATCGAAAAGAAAGGTGTAGCACACTCCGCGAATTTCATGAGGGGTATGAATTGGCGCGACATAGACGCCCTTTGCCGCGAAAGAGGCTTCTGATACATTAAATATTTTGTGTACGTTTATGCACAAAAGTGTTAATATTTTTGCATGCCAAAAGAACAGTTAGAACAAATAGGTCGCACCATACGCGACGCGAGAAATGAAAAGGGCTTGTCCCAAGAAGAACTCTCGGAGATGGCGGGCATTGATAGGGCCCAGCTTTCCCGAATTGAAAAAGGAGCGGTGCTAGGCGTTTCCTATGACACTATAGCGAAAATATTCGCTGCCCTCGGGATGAACCTCATACCCCAGAAAGGAGAACTAAGGATGGATAAATTGCACCCCTTCGTAAAATGGGCCGGCGGGAAAACGCAGCTTCTGGATGCCATTCTGTCCCACATGCCGAAATCCTTTGGACGATATTACGAACCGTTCGTCGGAGGGGGTGCCCTCTTGCTGAGGATCCAACCCGAGACCTTTTCCATCAACGATATGAACGATGAGCTCCTCAGCGTTTATCGCTGCCTTTGCGACGAAGAACTCTTCTCCAGATTCAAAGACGAACTCTTACGCCACGAAGGAAACCATTCCGAGGAATACTATTACCAAATTCGATCCCTGGACAAAGAGCCCGGCTTTGCGGAATTGCCCATTTGGGTCCACGCTGGGCGGATGGTCTATTTAAATAAAGCCTGCTTCAATGGCCTTTACCGGGTCAACGCGAAAGGCTACTTCAACGTGCCATCCGGGAAAAAGAAGTCGGTAAATTGCTTCGATAGGGAAAACCTCCAAGCCCTCCATGAATATTTCATGGGCGCGCAGCCGACAATAACTCAAGGTGATTTTTACGATGCGGTCAGGAATGCACAACCCGGGGATTTCGTTTATTTCGACCCTCCGTATGATACTTGGGAGGACAAGGACAGTTTCACGTCTTATTCAAAAGACGAATTTGGCAAAGAGGCCCAAGCTCGATTGGCCGCGTGCTTTCGGGAACTATCCGATCGCGGAGTTCTCGTGATGCTTAGCAATCACAATACCAAGTACATCAACGAACTCTATGCAGGCTTCCGCATCAACGTCGTACCAGCAATGAGAATGATTAACTCAAAAGCTGACGGCAGAGGCGCGGTGGAAGAGGTTCTAGTCACTAATTATGAGTAACAAGCCTTACTTTCAAGAAAAAGGTTTCACGTTATATTTGGGCGATTCCTTCAGGATTCTGCGCAAAATACCGGAGAAATCAGTTGACGTAATCTTCGCAGATCCGCCATATTTTCTTTCCGGCGGCGGCGTTTCCTGCCATTCTGGGCACCAGGTTTCGGTCGACAAAGCGGATTGGGACAAGCCGCTAACTCCAGAAGAAAAGCTAAGATATAACCGAAAATGGCTTTCTCTCTGCAAAAGAGTGTTAAAAGACAACGGAACCATTTGGATTAGCGGGACGCTCCACAACATCTATTCGATAGGGGTGGCTCTAGAACTAGAAGGCTTTTCAATAATAAACAACATCACTTGGCAAAAATCGAACCCCGCACCAAATTTAGCCTGTCGGTGTTTCACACATTCCACCGAAACCGTTCTTTGGGCGCGAAAACAACTGACGCCAAAAAAGAAAGGCGTCCATTATTTCAACTATTCCCTGATGAAGGAAATCAACAACGGCAAACAAATGAAGGATGTTTGGCAGCTCCCGATGGTTTCCAAATCAGAGAAAAAACACGGCAAGCACCCAACCCAAAAACCTCTTTCGCTTCTAACAAGAATCATCGAGGCATCCACACAACCGGGGGATTTAATTCTCGATCCTTTCAATGGCAGCGGAACAACTGGCATAGCCGCCGCACAACTAGGCAGAGAGTACATAGGCATCGACAACGTCGAAGAGTATCTTTCGACTACCATAAAAAGGTATAATGATCTCCGTTAAGGAGTCATTGAAATGCGAAGAGTTTTCTCCGAATGGCTTTCCTCCATGCGGGAAAGCATCGCTAACTATACCTATTACGTCGAATTCGATACCGTCTACAAAAATGCCGAAGCTGTTAAAGTTGAGCTCAATATTCTCAACAGCTTAATTGGCAGCCGCACAATAGAAGAGGATTTCCGGACTCTTCTTTCAAAATATCCAGAAGTGTTAAGGTGCATCCCCATCTTGCTCGCGAAACGGGAATCTGAAATTTTCGCTATGGATGATGATGGCGCTTTTAAGTTTGATTTTTCTAAAAGAAACTACTCCATTGACCAATATGTGTCATTCATGGAAAAAACAGGGTTGTTCAATCTAATCTCCAAGAAACTTGTTAGCAACCTTTACGACTATGTTCTGGGCGTAGAAGTTGGATTAAATTCCAACGGAAGAAAAAACCGTGGCGGACATCTTATGGAAGATTTGGTCGAATCTTTCATCAAAAAAGCAGGCTTCATTGAAGGAAAAACCTACTTCAAAGAAATGTATCTTTCAGATCTTGAAAGGAAAGCCCACTTGGATTTGTCGGCACTTTCAAACGAAGGTTCAACGGCAAAGCGGTTTGATTTTGTTGTGTTTTCAAAAGGGGTTGCATACGCCATCGAATGCAACTTTTATGCCAGCGGTGGTTCAAAGCTAAACGAGACGGCAAGAAGCTATAAAACCTTGGCATTGGAATCCAAAGGAATCCCTGGATTTAAATTTGTTTGGTTCACCGATGGCATAGGTTGGTATTCAGCAAGAAACAATCTAAAAGAAACTTTTGATGTCCTTGATAGCCTGTTTAACATTAAGGATTTGGAAGACGGCATATTGGAGTCATTTTAAATATGGATGAGCTGAAAAAATACGTCGATGAAGTAGGTGCTCTTTCATCGACACCAAGTTTTGACATTGCATCCGCACGAAAGGCGATCCTGTTAACAAATGAATTCTTTTTTGCAACCGACTCATCTTTGGGCACGACAAGAGGGATCGATAGAGACGAGGCTTACTTTTCTGAATTCCATAAATATTGGGAAAGCCATTACAAAGAAATTATCGGGGCATCGATTTCTATTCCACAGTGCACAAAGGTTGCTGAGGCACTCCACAAGGTATACCAAGCTACCTCTGGGAAAGCCTTTCGTCAGGTAAACGACATGTGCGGTTTATCCAAACAGGATTTCTGCAGAGTTAGATTGCTAACGGCGAACCAGGATTTCAGAGGATCAAGGAACAACGGGGATATCATCGATGTCTTCAATTCGAATAGAGGACTGTTCGATCTGGACGCGATTATACGGAATCCAGCGGCCTTCGTAAGCGCCATAAACGGTTCTAGGCTTTCACAGACGGACAAAAGAGTCGAATATGCCCAGCGTATTGCGCAATTCATAAAAGACTGCGGCACGAATGACCCGTTTCAGGTTATCGATTACTTCGGCCGAGATCTCTTGAAATTCAAAGAGGCTTTAATCGGATACCAAGGGGCAGGTTACGGTAACAAAAAAGCCGACATGCTCATTAGGGATTTTGTCGTTTTAGGGGTTTGGGAGAATTGCATTAACTTTGACCAAATCAATGTTGCGAGCGACGTGAATACAATCAAAGTTGCCCTAAGAACCGGGATACTCCAAACGGAGATTCCCCTTGTTTCGAGTTTCCTTGACCAATTCTGCTACCAATACGGATACATCGATTCGATGAGCGCATCGGCTTGGAGAAAAGTTTGGGAAATATGGCAAGAAAAATACCCAGAAGAGAAAGTGGAAAGCCCTTCACTGCTCGATTTCCTAATCTACGATTCGGTGGGAAGACAACTATGCAAATCTGGAGCCCTAAAAGAACTATCTTGCGTCAAAGGCCACACCTTCTTTGCATCAAGGAAAAAGAAATGTCCAACGTGCGGCGCGGAAACAGTGGTAGTGCGGTCCTATCTCCCCTGTGATATTCCGCAAGGAAAAGACTTTGTCCATAGCACGGCGCTATATGAATCCGGTCTATTCGTGCCGAATATTGACGAATGCCCGTTTAAAGCTGTTTGTGATGAATACTCGAAAAAGTATCTCGACGCGCCGAAGTCCATCAGCATCTATGGGCAAACAGGCTGGACAAGCTCTTATGCGATAAAAGGAAAAGGAGGCGGGGGAATGATGGGCTAGCCCCAAAGCATCACCCCAACAGACTCTTAATCAAATACTCCCTATCGTGCTTTGCGCTATCATCTTCCAAATCGCTTATCTCTGCGCAAAGATCACCAATGGTGATTCCGAGGAGCTCGTATAGATGATGCAACTTCTCTGGCTCTTGCTTTTTACCCGGCATCATGCACGGATATGTCTTAAAAAGCACAACTAAACTCTCATAGAGATAGTCATTTAAATATCCATCATCTTTTAGAGTCTCAGTCATCGCAACGATGTCATCGAATTTGGTGGATGGCCTCTTTCCGTAACGTAAATCTGCTATGCTGGCCACACAGGAAAAAAGGGATGCATATTTAGAACGCACTGCACCCGGCGTCACTTCTACAACTATCGGACTCATTTAAATCGTCCTCCTATATAAAAATATATTAACAGTCAAACGCTGAAAAAGAAATGCCCCCAGCAAAGCTGAGGACATGGTTTTTACGCAGAAGCAGCGGGAGTTGCCTTTTGCTTGATTTCCGGTTTCTTCCCGGTGTTTAGGAATATGGCGATTTGGTCTTTTTCCCCGGGAATGAGATGGGAATACGTGCTACGCACGACCGATTCTGTATCCCCAACCCATCGTGCAACGGTGCGATAGTTCATACCGTTTGACAATAACCAGGACACGCACGAATGGCGGAATTCATGGAGCCGAATCCTAAATATGCCCGCTAGTTTGGCGTACTTAATGGCAAGCCTCCTGGCCTCGGAATAAGACAAGGCGCTATAGTGCCCGGACTTCGTTGCGAAGCAATAGTCGCTGGTAAGCTCGCGGCCTTCTAAAAACGGTTTCATGGCATCGATGATTGGGTAGTCGCGGATCGAGTTCCTGGTCTTGGGCGTGGAGACCGTCTGGTTGCCTTTTGCGTCCGGGAACCTTAGTAGGCTCCGCCGGATATGGAGCTGGCCGTCGCTGAAGTCGGACCATCGCAGGCCTAGGGCCTCGCCGATTCGAAGCCCATAGTAGAACAAAAGCGTGAACAGGAAGCGGTGGGACTCGTTGTCGATGACGGACGCGAACTGCTTGAATTGGTCCTCGCTGTAGATTTTGTAATCCGATTCGTTCGGCTTCGTCCTTTTGGCGAGGAACAGCCTGTTCGGATCGAGGTCGCTCTTCGTCTTTTTAAGGTAACTGATGAATTTCTTGGCAACGTAAATCTGTATGCGTGTGTTCGCCTTCCTTTTGTTGATGATGGAGTTTATCTTTTCGAGATAGCTGTTGGTCACGTCCTCGACGTACATCCCTTCAAAGAAGGGCGCGATATGCTTCTTGAAGCAGTATTCGTTCCCGATGTATGTGCTCATCTTCAGGCGGAGCCGTGCGTCCCTCATGAACAGCCCGAAGAGCTCGTCGCATTTGATTTTCTTTGAACTCCCCGAATCGGTCAGCGTGGAAATGAAGACCGGTTCGAACTGAAGGGCGTCTTTCTTCCTGGTGAAGGGTTCGCCCGCCGCGTTGGTGTAGCAGATGAACCTTTTGCCTCCGATGAAGACGCGGATGTACCAGACTTTGCGTTCTTTTCTGAAATAGACAGGCATCGTTATTTCCTCCTTATTCGTCCTGTTTGATGTATTTGGCGGCACCGAGTTTCTCGACTTCCGTTTCGATGAGCTTCTTAACCTCGTCTGACGGATCGGGAAGCGTGCCGATGGATTCGGACATGGCCTTCTTGAAGGCGCCGATGTCTTCGTATGGTTGCTGGCCCTTCGCCTTTAGATAGGCGTTCATGATGAACAGGTCTTCGCCTTCGATCTTCTCAAGCCCCCTTTTCAGAAGGTACATGAGCAGCGAGAGCGCATCGTCGGGCATAACGCCGCAGACCTTGGCCAGGCATTTGGACACGTCCTCGTCGAGCCATCGGGCATGGCTTTCGATGGTGGACTGGGTCCTTTTTGCGGCGACGATGCTCACGTCGGCGGCCTCCTTGATGAAGTCGTGCCATTTCGTCCACGTTGCGGCCGCGTTCATGTTCGCCTTCGACCTTTTCTTCTCCTTGACGTCGATGATGCTGGCTAGGCACCCAACGATGAATTTGGGCACGGCCAACGGATCGGGGTCCTCGTATGCTTCGGTCAGCAACCCTAAGGCAGTGATTGCTGAACCGTGGTAGTAGCGGACCTCGTAGCGGATCCAGCTGGAGCAGTTGAGCGCCCCGGAATCCCTGTGGTTTAGCCTCTCGGCGAGCTTGTTGTAGATGCAGAGCTGGCATTCCTTCCTGGTGCCGATCGTGGCCGTCCAGCCCTTGTTCTTGCTCGTCCTTATAGAGACGGGAGGGTTGTCCGCGTCATCCTCGTCGTCGGGGTTTTCCTCGATGCTGAAGGCCCTCAGGCGGCTGGAGAAGCATTTGTCGCGGATTTTCTCCTGGAGCTCTTCGAACGGCACCATTCCGGTGAAGTCGTCCGTAGGTATGTCGAGGCGGGTGCACTGGCCCTCGTAGTCCTTGATGGTGAGCAGGAGGTCGCGCCAGGCGTCGTGGATGGCGAAATCGGTCTCCTCTTTCGGTTTGACGCCTATTTCCAGGCGGACGTCGTCCTCGAATTGGCGGCATCCGCTTCCCTTGAGCTCGATTAGGAACGTCTCTTCGCCGAGGGAGTTTTTGGTGAACTCCCCGCCGGCCATCACGATCATGGACTCTCCGAAGCGGTAGCTTCTCTCGTATCCGGACATCCCTTTGTCCATCACGAATTGCTTCGGGTCGACGCGGAAGGCCCTAATCAAAGGCTCCCATTCCTCAAAGGAAGGTTTCTCGGCATGGAATATCCCATTGAACCTCACCTTCAGGTAATCGATGCAGACGTTGGTCTTCTGCAATGAGCTAAGGGGGGTGTTACTCACCCCCGCTTGCAATGTCGCTTTTGCGACTGCCGGGGGTTCGTCGTTTATGGGAGCTGACGCAGCGCCAGCGGGGTATCCCGCTTCGGCTTCGCGTCCGCCGTCGACCGCTTGGTCTTGAACGGCGGTACGCGTTGCGCCTTCGCTCTCGGTTTCGGGTTTGACCACCCCGTCGGTGGTGCCGCTATGCGGCATGTTTTCTTTTTCGTTGGCAGACATGCTAGTCGCCTCCTTTCTGCTGGTTGAGGAATCGGACGAGGTAGGCGTTCTCCTCCTCGAATTCTTCCTTAGTGGCCGTTATCCCTTGGAAATTGGGAAGGTCGAAGAAGCCGTTCATGGCTCTGTCCTTCCCATCGTTTAGGAATCCCGAGAACGACGCCGAATCGAATCGATAGGCGTAGTCCACGGCCGAGAGGACGTAGTATTTGACGTCGCCGCATCCCATGAGGTTGCCGAGCGAGTCGCTAGAGTTTGTGGCCATCACGCATTCCTTGAACGAATAGCGGTTGTAGGTCTTGGATAGGCGTTTGAACGTCCATCCCATGAGCCAGAAGAAGAATCGGCTGAGCAGCGTCTGGTCGTCGCGAGTGTTGCGCCACTTTTCCCAGAACGCGGTCGCTTGGGCGTTTAGCCACCCGAGGACCATCGGCTCGATCCAGTAGAAGGGGATGGCCAATCCCTCACGGATCCTTTTGCGGTCCACCGTGAATATGGTTTCCGCCACGTCCACGAGGTTGCTTCCGACGGAGCCCGACCTTTGGTCGTCGGATATGACTTTGAAGAACGGTTTGCCACCGACGTAGGCCAGGTGGCCTCCCATCTTCAGCGTCGCGTCGAAGTAGTCGTTCTTCGGGTTCGCCTCCGGGTCGTCTCTTTTGTAGATGGAGTTGTCCAGGGCGTTCCCGCGTTCCTTGGCGATTTCGGACACCGCGAGGCAGCATCCGTCCAGGGCCAATCCGAAGTCGTTTTCGGACTCGACCTTTTTCCCAAGCCTCGCCATATTCCAGTCGAGGACCTTGCAGTTCCTTCCGTCGGCGGGGGTCGGGGAAGGCCTGTTCAACGCGTCGAAGTCCCATAGGGGGAAGTGTCCCGAGTCGGCTTTGATGCCGTCGGTCCTTATCGAGATATTGCCAGCGATGAGCGGGTCGTCGTGGTAATAGAGCCACCAGGATTCCGCGTAGACCTTCAACGACGATTCGAGGTCGCGTATCACTGCGCCGTCGTCGTAGAAGAAGGCTTTGTCATAGCCGAATGGCAGGTGCGGGACCTTCCTGGAAGTCGCTTTGTCGAAGCAGGCGGCCACGAATGCGGAAACTTGTATCCGGTTATGCATCCTCCCAAGGTGTTCTTCCCTGACGATTGCCTTTTCGAGCTTTCGGAATGGGAAGGAGGGGAACATCGAGGCGACCTTCTCCATGTTTTCGAGGGCATCGCGGTGGTAGAGCTCGTCGGTGATTCGCGACATCGAGACCAATATGGTCGTCTTCGAAGCCCTCATCTTGCCGAGGATCAGGTTGAACACGCCCGTTTCGTTTCCGACCACCGAGCGGTCCCTTGCGAGCATTCCCCTAAGCCTCTTTTCGGCGATGGAGCGCCTAACCTTGTCAAAGACAAAGTAGGCAATGAGCAACGCCATCCAGAGTTTCATCCACGACAGGCCAAGGCCGATCGTGAGGATGGTCGCAAGGAGGAAGTCGAGTAAAGAGAGGAAGTCGAACGAAGAGAAGAACCACAGGTATTCGCCGACGAAATCAAGGGCGATGGAAGGCAGTCCCAATCCGGTGACGATCAGGAAGACCGTCGGCATAAAAAGGAACGATTGCCTGAAATAGGAGAGCGCGTCCGCGAGCCAGGCAAAGGCGATTTTCATTGGCCTCACGACGAACCTTTCCCAGAAATTGGCGAGATCCGACACATGGTTGACGCCGAGCCCGCTTTCCTTGAATTGGCTGTTGAATAAGACCTTAAGAAGCAGGTATGCGAGCGGGGCTACCAGCACCCAGCGGAGTATCTTCAGAAGTAGTTCCACGATGCGCATCGAGCCCATCGCGGCGCTTTCCCTCACAAAGAGGAGCCGCAGCGAGAATCCGACGTCCTCCCAGAAGGCGGGCATATCGGGCACGGATACGGCATTGGAGATCGGCTGCAACTCGGTTACCGATGAAGTAAGCATCGACACGGATGTTTCGGAGCCGGTCAGCCTTGCCCATACGCCGCATAGCACCTCCCAGAAGTGGCGGAAGCTGATGACGAGCCTTGGGCCGAACCAGGGAGTCTGGAAGGCGACGAACGCTATCGCCAGCAGCGCGAGGGCCACGGCGAATGCCTTGAAGGAGATGATGAGTCGTTTTTCGTTCATATCGCGGACCCCCAGAACCATTGGGATGACCTAAGGTCATATAGGTTTGAATCGTCGGTGAGCCTCATCTTCCATTCCGTTTCACCCGACTTGCAGAAGTAGGTCCCGAGCTTGTAGTTGAACTCGAATGACTCCCTTCCGTCGGACACGCTGTATACCCCGTGGTTGGAGTCGGTGATCCTTATGAAATCGGAGCCGGAGATGTAATAGACGAAGCATTCCTCGAATGGCTTTGACCTCGCCTCCACGAAGGGGACGATGATTTCCTTTGCGTAGGCGAAGGCGCCCACGGCGAGGACCACCGCGAGCACCTTGAGGAGCCTATGCCTCCGAAATGCAGGGAACATCGCTATTTCCCTTTCTTTTTCGGTTTGATCTTCCCGATGAAGGAAGCGATTTTGACGACGCCAATCAGGGCGAAGATTCCGCCGATGACAGCGCCAGCGATGATGAGGGCGTTCTTGACCTTGTCCGGATCCACGGTCTGACCGAGGAATTCGAGCACGAAGTCTCCGTTTGGATTGACCACGAAGTCATCGTGTAGGTACTCGACGTTGTCGGTCGAATCCACCACGTTGAAGTCCATCGTGGACCCGTTGTCCTTGCGGAAGCGGATGCGGTAAATCTGGGGATTCAAGGCATCGTGGGCGATGACCGTTTCGCGGTTATGCCCGGTGATCCAAGTCCAGCCGTCTTTCGCACGGAAGTAGGTGACCAACTGGATGGAATAGTCCATCAGGAAGGCGTAGTCGTATTTGGAGACGGACTCCTGGCTGCACCATTCCTTGAAGGCGCCATCCTCCAAAGCGTCGAGCGAGGTTTTGTCGAGCTTCTGGATGGTCTTGATTTGGTAGTCGTAGGTTTGTGACCAGCTCCACCCGAAGATGGTGTTGCGGTAGGCGACGGGGTCGACTTTGTAGTCGGCCAGATCGATGTGCTTCTCTATGGAAGCCAATCCGTTCTTGCCCATCAGCTTCATCTCGCCCTTCCAGCCGTCGTGGTCGTAGGTGGTGGGGGAGACGGACCAGGTGCCCTTGATCGCGCCGTTCATCCAGTATTCGCTGTCGACTTCGTCGTGATAGCCTTTCCAGCGCATCGGGATGCCGTCCACCGTGTGGACCACGCATCCGGCCTCGTATTCGTAGAGGTCGTAGCTGTAGTCGATGCCGATGACGTTGGCCTGCTCAAGGGAGGTGACGTCGCTGGATGCCCCGATGTCGAACAGGCACCAGGAGAGTTCGGCGGCGCCATAGGCGAAGTTGCCATCGTGCAGGGCGTTGGTGAACATCCACTCATAGTCCCAGGACATTCCCGAGATGCATTCCTCGTCGCCTTTGAATTCGCAGGGAAGGACCTGCTTTTTCACGGCTTTCTTGGAGATGACGACCCAGTTGTCCTCGTAGTACGAATAGACGGTGTTTTTGCCGTTAGAGCTGTCCACGAAGGTCTCTTGGGCGTTGAGGTCGGTCCATTGCTTGTCGCCGGCGGCGAAGCTTTTGACGGAGACGGTATGGCTCGTGCCTTCGGTGAACGTGTAGACGTTTTGCGTCTTGTATTTGCCGAAGAACCACTTTCCGGATTTATGGCCGCTTACGAGGTTCCCGATGCGGCTAGAAGAGGTGCCGTCCGACGTGGTGTATGTGGTGCATTCGTTGCTTTCGTTGCCTTCCCACACGACGTAGGAATACATCGATCCGGAGTCGAACACCGACGCGATGTACCTGAAGTCCTTATAAAGGGAGTTCTCTTGCGAAGGGAGTAGGTCCCCATAGCCGTCGAATTTCGTCAGGGCCTTGAGGTCGGCCCCAACGGAGGACTGACTGATGTTGGTGATGTTGCCGCTATATTCCCTATGGATAAGCGGTGCGCCTGAAGCGAGCAAAGAGATGCCCGCGAAGAAGATGCTTAATCCGTTCATGAGCCATTCCCCCTATAGAAGAGCTGAAGGGCGGTCTCGGTCACGGTCGAGTATTGGGCGTAGGAATAGCGGTAATAGGTGCCGCTGGTTTTGAAGCGACGGCTTCTATCGATCGTCCAATCCGCTCCGTTTCCCCAGGTCTCGCTGTGGTATAAGCCAAGGCAGAGATCGAGGTGTTCGCCCAAGGTAAGCTCGATGTCGCGAGTGGTGAATTCGTGGACCTCGCCACCCCAGACGGCATAGCCGTGGGAGCCCAAGGCGTATTCGTAACGGCCCTGGACGTCGGCTTGCGCTACGGCGTTCTCCACATCGTCGTTGCCATCGCTGAGATCGAGGAAGCGGGCGTCTTTCCCGAACTTCCATCCGGGGATGTCGAGATTGGCGGAAGCGGCATAGGCGTGGCTGAGCGAGCAGGCACCGACTTCGAAGGTGATGGCCTCGGGCTGGCTGCCTTCTTTGGACGCGAATCCGAGCTGGGTTAGGCAGGGCGCCCTGGAAAGCCAATAGCCAACCGTGCTGACGTCATACGAGTCGGAATCGTTATCGTAGCGGGAGAAGAGCTCGACCTGGACCCCTTCCCCGTCGAGGGCGGATTCCTCGAAGGATCGTGCGCCCATCGGCTCGAAGACGTCGCGCCAGTATTTGCCGAAATCGAAATAGAAATACTCCTCGTCGCCGAAATCCGGGACGAAGGAAAGCGCCTTGGAATAGCCAAGCCCGGCGAATTTCGTCGGGGTGATGACGACCCCATAAGGCTGATCGAGGTCTTTGTCGACGATGCGTGCGTGAAGCTCGACCTCGTTATGGGCGCCGAAGGGGGAGACCTTTGGGAAGGCCACAATGTGGGCGGAGCCATCGCCGAGCTTGCAGTATTGCTCTTGGTTCTCGACGACCTTCTCGGCAAGGACTTCGCTCACGGTCACGCAGCCGACACAGGCGCCGGCCCCAAGCAGGGTCAGCACGATGCCGGCAATAAGAGATGAAGTTTTTGTCATGGTTGATTGCTCCTTATTAGGTTGGTAAGCCATTCCCTCACCCCGTCGTTAAGCAACGACAGGGCGAAGGCGATTGCGAGTAGGAGAAGGAGGATCCCGGCAAACCTAAGGAATCTCTTCATGGTCTTCTCCTTTGGAGATGGCTATGCATATGAGGCGCCTGGCCGTATCGTCGATTCTTGAGAGGATGCGGAATAGGACACAAACGCAGACGCATAGCAGTGCCGCGAAGACCGCCCCGATCAGAGCCAGGGCGATCAACAGGCCGCACATCGCTATTCCCCAACGGCGGTGAGGAAGATCATCAGCTGCCAGTTGAGGTAGACGTTGTAGGTGCCTTCGCGGGAGAAGGTGATGTTGCTCTCGTGAATGGAGGCGAAGTCATAGGTGGCGCCCAAGGTGCCGAACCAGACGTCGTTTTCGCCATCGACGAACTTCATGATCTTCACGGCGGAATCGCGTTTGATCTTGACATTGATCCATTGGGCGACGTCGTTGCCGTTCTCGTCCTTGGTGGCTTCGTAGCCGCCTTGGACCTTCCAGGCGGTCTTGGGGTCGCCGGTGAAGGTCTGGTCGCCCACGAGGTAGAAGTGGCCGGCCTGGCCCTTCTTGGGATGGTTGTTGACGGAGGAGGATTCCTCTTCCTTTTGGAACCACTCCCTGACGTCCATTGAACACGAGGTTGCGAGCAGAGCAGCGGTGGACAAGAGTCCGATTAAGAGAATGCTTTTGGATTTCATGTATATTTCCTTTCTTATTTCTTTTGAGAGGGTTTCGAGGGGGATTTTATAGGCTCCCCCTCACGCCTTTTGCCTTTGTTAGGCTGGTACTTTGGATGGACGCACATCAGCTCAGACTCACGTAATAGAGGCCGTGTCCGAGGTCTTGGATAGCATTGTCCCAAGTGTCTCCGGAATCGCTGTAGGCGAAGACGCCGCCCCCATTGGTATTGCCCCAAGCGAAGGTTTCGTCCGAATAATCATCGGTGCCGTCGGAGCAGTGGATCCTGACGCGGAAGGCCTGGCCGTACTCGATGGTGTATTCGTTGGTGAAGTACCAGCCACCATCCTCCGTCATCTGAATGGTTTGGAGGACTTCGGAGTTCGCATTGGAGTCAGCAGCCCTTTCGAGGAAGTAGGTGTATTCCGCGACGGGCGCTTCCGAAGAGGAGGAAGAATCGTCGTTGAACACGATGTGGCTGTCCTCGGGGGTGATTCCGCTAGGCACGGAGCCGAAGTCGAGGTCCGCCACGTCGGCATAGGCCACGATGTTGGCTTTGACGTTCGCGCTTTGGCCGGCGAAGCTGATGGTCGCATTGATTTCGTAGGAGACGCCGAAGTAGGCGTTGCCTTCGAAGGCCAAGCGGTTCTGCTCGCTCATCCTGGCTGCATCGCTACTAACCATCGTCTGAAGCTCGGAGAGGGAGAAGTCATCCGCGAAGTCGAATGCCTTCACTGCCCAATCGTTGCCGATGGTGAGACCAGAATCGGCCAGAGATGCGGCATTGTTGCCGGTCACGTAGCCGTGAAGCGTCGCAGACGGATTGGAGATCGTGTATTGATCCAAGGCGATGGTGTAGACGCTCGTGACGTTGCCCACGCCAGCTGCGGTAGCCCCATTGGCGGAAATCGTGTCGATGTCGATGCCGGCGTTCGCGGTGAGCTTCTGCGTGACGCTTTGCGTCAGATTGGCGCCGAAGCCGTTGAAGACCTGCTTGCAATCGACGAGGATCTCGGCCTTCACGGAGTCATTGGCCACCGATTGGATGGTGACTTTGGCCTGAGTGGCGAAGTCTGCCAATTTCGTGATGGTGAAGGTCTGGGCGGACGAATCGATCGTGGCGGTAAGGAAGTTGCCGATGACGGCTTCAGTTTGGCCATTCCAGGCAATGGCGATGGTCATGTCCTTACGCGTAGCGTTGGCCGGGGTAATCGAATAGGAATAGGTGTTTGCGATGCTCCCGTCCTGATTGGTGACGGAGGAGAGACGCTTGATGGTCATGCCGTTGGCTTTGACGTCATCGACGAGATTGCCTTTTTGGGCAGCGTCTTTGACTTCACTGGTGAACCAGGTGTCGACGTTCCAGTTTTGGAAGCCGTTGGATTTGATGCCGACCCCAACGCCAACCGCGAGAAGCGCGGCGGCAGAGAGGACGACAATGACTTTCTTGGAGGTTTTGGTTTTGTGTTTCATCTTTTAACCTCCTTAGTTCGAAGAAGCGCTGGTGGAAGCGCTGGAGGACGAAGTGGTGACTTTGTCCTTTTCGCCGGTGAACTTCGCGCCCTTGGGCACATAAGTCACCGAGACGGTGATGGAATCGTCACTGTTCTTCTTGGCGGAGAACTTCGGGGCGAAGTCCTTGACCTCGGCGTAGGGGGCGTAGAAGAAGGCGCCTTCCTCTTTGTTGAGGGCTTCGTCGTAGTCGTTGTAGAACTTGACGCCTTCGCAATGCTCGTACTGGTCTTCGGCAAGGACGTTGATGTAGGTGCCGTTGATGCTGGAAGCGAGCATGACGGCGGCGTGTTCCCCATTGGAGAAGGTCGCGTTGACGACTTCCAACTTGCCGTTGAGGTTGTAGAGATCAGAAATCTCGAAGTCGGGGAGGGTGTAGTAGGCGTAGCCCCCGGTGAAGGGCTGGGTGTGCTTGTCCTGATGGGCAAAGCTGGTTTTGATGGTGATGGTGCCATCCTCGTTTTCGGTGGCGCCTTTGGGAACGTAGACCCCGGCATCCTTATGGATGACGTTGGAGTCGACCCAGTTGTGGAAGGTGTTGGAGAGCCCATAACCGGCTGCGAGGATTCCCCCGGCGGCAACGATGGCCAGCACGACGATTAGGGCGGTTTTGCTGGAAGATTTCATAGTTGTTTGTCCTTTCGATGTTTGACTTTGTGGACTCGCACGGCGTATCCCCCTTGCCTCTGCATTAAGCGGGCATGGGCGATTGCCTCGTTTCGGGTGCCGAATCCATGCACCCTTTGCTTTCGGTCGGGTTCCATTCCCCTTTGCTCGAATAGGTGCTTGGGGATCCGGAACGTGACGACGTAGGCGGTGGGGACTGTGTCGAAGGATGTTTTGTTCTTCATGCACGTCCTATGGGTTTTGAGGTAGTTTTTGATGGTCATGGTTGTCACCTCTGGCAATCATGGAAGAGTCGTGTGGGCCAGGTTTTCCCGCCGTCGCTGGATTTCTCGATGACGATGAACCGTCGGCCTTTTTGGTCATGGGTTCGAAGCCAGCCCATCGCTTTGTAACGGTTCAGGGCTTTCTCGTAGCTGGTTGTCGATTTTGTGAGCTTCGAATTGGCCATGCTTCCGAGGTTGTCTTCGTCGATGTATCCGTATCTGATGCGGTACTTGATGCCCGGCCCTTCGCTGGTAGCGGCGAGGAATCCGGCCATCGGTTTGCTGGCCCCAAGCGTTTCGCTCAGATGTGCGGCCCTTTGGGTCTTCTTCGCGAACTCTTCGGGATGTTCCCTTCGGTATTTCCAGTAGAAGTACCTCCGGCGTTTGGAATCGCGCTTTTTGGGCGCTCTTTGCGGGGATCGGTGTTTGCGCATCATCTTTTCCTCCGCTTCTTGGTTTTGGGTGGTTTGGTTTTCTTGCGGAGAAGCGCGGCGTATTCCCTTCCGATGAGGCTTCCGTACACTTTGTGGCACTTGGTCCCGCTCCATTTGGAGACGCGGTCTTTTCCGTAGATCTTTTCAAGGAACGAGGCTTGGTCGTCGTGATAGATGCGGAAGCACCCTGCATCGACGAGCCCCGTGCCCTTCTGCCAATCGGAGAGCTTTTCGCGGGGAAGCCTGCCGGCGTTGTAGTTGTCGGCGTCCTCGCGCATGACCTCGATGGGCTTGCGGTTTGTATTGGTGACCTGGTTGCCGTAGAAGTGGGCGATTTCGCCTCGGATGAGGGCTCGCGCTTTCTTCGTGGTGGATTTAGGTTTGAACATGGTTATTTGCCTTTCTTCTTTTTGTAGCGTTGGCGGTCGTAGTAGGACTTGCGCACGAGTTTGGAGAAGTTCCGTTCCCCGGCGGCGAAGTCCACCGACCATTTGGTTTTGCTCTTTCCATCAGGACTGATGGAGGAGAACGTGTCGTAGGGGTGGCTGTGCCCGTAGCGGTCCCTCTTTTCGAGGCGGTGGCTTCTCTCGAAGGGGAGCCCCGCGTTTCCGAGGATCCATCCTGCCTGTTCCCTAGAGACGAGTTCGGATTCCGTGTGGATTGGCACCCATTTGGAGCCTTTTTTCACGTAGTCCGTCTTGGTCATGGGGATGTGCCGGTGCTGGCTGCTGTAGACGCTGTGTTTCTTCTTTCTTATAGGAATCACCTCCTTCCTTTCTTCTTGTTTCGCCCGGAATACCAGACGACGTATTTGGATTTGATGTATGGGTCCGACTTGACCCGCTTGAAGTCCTCGTAGCTGCATCCGAACATCGACGTCGTGTAGGACATCTTTTTCGAGTAGCTGTCGGACTTCCGGTACTTGGACCTATCCGAGACGTGGACGATCATCGCTTGCCTCCCTTCCTCCGCTTGCCCTTAAGCTCATCGACCCGGTAGACGCGTTCTGCGTTGCAGGCCTTGAGGTAGGCGTCGCCTTTCCATACGGTGAACGCGTTGGGGCCTTTCTTAGGAAAGCGGATGGGGAAGTTGGTGACCAGCGTGCCCAGGAAGTCGACCGCGACCGAAGGCTCGATCGTGGAATCCTTGCCGTTGTCTCGCCGGTCGTAGACGTGGAAGCCCTGCGCACGAAGAGCGTCTTTTTCGGCTTTCTTCAATCGGAAGCCGGTTTCGAAGAATCTTTTCTTTCTTGGCATATTTCCTCCTATAAGGCTTTTCGCCTTCCGGGGCCGACTCCTGGAATCGACCTTGGAAGACGCCCTGGCCAAGGCAACCAGGGACGCCCCGTTATTTCGTCGCGGCTTTCCGGATTTCGGGGTCGCAGCCCTTGATCTTTCCGGACTTCACTTGGCTCAAGAAGAGCTTGATGAAGGCCCCGTCGGGATCGAGGGGGAAGGTCTTGCGAACGCTTTCGGAGAGGAAGGCGTCCAAGCGGTAGAGGATTCTCCCGTCCTCAAGGGCGGTGCCGACGATCCTCGCCTTGGCGGGGTAGCGGAATTGCGCTCGGGCATAGTCTTTGCCGAGCTCCTCGCAGATAAGGCCGTATTCGGCGTCTTCGAGGTGGATGGTGAACTTGGTCAGGTAGCTGAACAGGATGACCGCGGTGTAGTCGTGCCTAGTCACCTTGGTCGAACGGTTGATGAGGGTGTTGGCGGTTAGCTCGACGGTAACGTCGGGGCATTTGGCGATTTCCTCTTTGGTCGCGATGGCCACGGGGCTGATGCCTTCGGCCTTGGGCAACAAATCGGACATATCGTCGACTTCGCCGGTGATGGGGTTGATTTCCTCGCCGATGGCGGGGGAGGCGTCTTCGAGGGCGCCGTTTTTCTTGGTGTTTGCCATGTTGTTTTATTTCCTCCTATTAATTGGATATGGCACCCGCGTTTACGCCTGCGGGTCGGCGGGTATGGATGCGGGAGCCTTGTTCCCGGATTCATCTCTTTCTCTCTTCTCGCGCAGAACCATCGACACTGGCTTCGGCATGGGCTTCATGTGGATGCCCTCTTTCGCAAGCTCTGCGCGGGTTTCTTCGTAGGCGAGGTAGTGTTCTTCCCGGTCCTTGAATTCGATTCCGAGTTCCTTCATGACCTGATCGAAGGTGATTAGGTCGAAGTTGATCTCGTCCTCAAGGCTGGTGAACCTCCCGGCTTCCTTCGCCTTTCTCAGGGCTATCTCCCCATCGCAATGTCCGTACTGGCAGGACCAGACGGGTTTGTGCTTTGCGTCCGTGAAGATGTATCCCCAGATCGGATCTCTGAAGCGGGTCCAACCGATGATGTCTTCTCGCACATAGGTGAACGGAATACGATGAGGGCGGAGGGCTTGGTGGTCATAAATGAATAGCCTTGCCTTCTTGTTCATGGTTGATTTCCTCCTTGCCAACTGCCATAATGTGGGCAACTTAGACATCAATAGATAGAAATGTCTGAGTAATTCCACCATTCATGGCTACCACCATTATAGACACGAATAAATAGAAAACAAGTGGCAAGTAGACACAAAAGCATAAAAAAGGAGAAAAAACTATGCCTGAACAGAGATGGGAACGATTGATCCAAGTGCGAAAAGCACATGGGATGAGCCAAGAGGATGCCGCCAAAGCCTGCGATGTCGGCGTCATGACCTGGAGTCGTTGGGAGCGCGGTGCGACAATCCCCGACGCAGCGACTCTAAAGAAGATGTCTCAGATCTTTAAGGTTTCTATAGACTATCTTCTAGAGAATGATGAATTTGTCATGTTTAGCCCTGAGCAAACTATCGTCTTGTCCCAGGCTGCCGATATTCTGAAATCCAAATTCAATTAAGACCTCCAAGTTGGCGTTCTCCACCGTCTCCTTGGGTTACATTTGGGTTACACGACTAGGGTTAACACCCTAATTAAACTAGCCACGAATAAATAAAAAGCGGAAAGTGCACTAATCATCGATGAATAATTCTCGATGTGTTACACTCCCCGCATCGCGCTCCAAAAGCAAAATTCCCTCGATGACGTCGATGGTTTTTACTTAAACTCAGCCTACGGAAATCGGCCTTTTCTCCGAGCTCCACGAAGTTGTTTACCATTAAATAACTAAGTATAATGAATACGATTGGAGAACTTTTTTATGGGCAAGGAATTCGGAAGGAAAATCAGGGAGCTTCGAAAGAGCAAAGGGCTCAACCAGCAACAATTCGCGGAGAGCCTAGGCTATGCGAACAAATCGATGATCTCTCACATCGAGGACGGCTCGTCGGAGATGAGCTATGAGAAGATCCTCGTCTTGATCCGCGAATACATGGTCAACGCCAGCGAATACCTCGACCTCGACGCCACGGGAATCGAGGAACTCGACAAAAAGATCAAGGAGATCTCCGCCCCAGACCCTAACCGCGTCTATCCGATGCGCGATTACCAGGGCTTAGTCAATGTCAAGCCCACCGTGAGGAATCCAAACATCATCGTCGGCGATTTCACCTATTACTCGGGGAACAACTTCGAATCCAGTGTCACCCACCATTACGACTTCATCGGCGACAAACTCATCATCGGCAAATTCTGCCAGATCGGGGCCAATGTCGAATTCGTGATGAACGGGGCCAACCACCAGATGAACGCGGCCACGACCTTCCCATTCTACATTTTCCGCGGCTGGGAGATGGAAAGCCCGGCCAAAGAGAATTTGCCCCTAAAAGGCGATACGGTCATCGGCAACGACGTCTGGATCGGCGAAGACGCGGTTATCCTCCCCGGCGTCCACATCGGAGACGGGGCCATCATCGGAAAAGGCGCGGTGGTGGGGAGCGACATCCCTCCCTACTCTGTCGCAGTGGGGAATCCCGCGAAGGTCATCCGGAAGCGGTTCGACGAGGAGCTGATTGAATTGCTGGAGGAGACTAAGTGGTGGGACCTTCCCGTCGAGGAAATCCAAACCCTTATCCCCATCCTCACGAGCCCAGATTTAGATATGCTCAAAGCAGAATTGAAGAAAAGAAAAGAAGCCAAACCATAAATAAAAAGAACTACCAACTGATCGCGTTCACCGAGGACGGCCTTTCTCTGGACGTCCATGTTGACGCGGAGAAAGAGACCATTTGGCTTCACCCAAGCCGAGATGGCCGAGCTTTTCGGGGTAAATGTCGATACCATCGGCCTCCATCTACGCAACATCTACCGGGAAGAAGAACTCGAAACCTCAACTTACGAGGAATCCTCGGTAGTTCGCTTTGAAGGCAATCGCCAAGTGAAACGTACCATCCGGATTTATGATTTGGACGCCATTATCGCAGTTGGGTATCGCGTAAAATCGAGGCGAGGCCTGGTTTTCCGCCGCTGGGCGAACGCGGTGCTTAAGCAATATCTCGTCGAAGGCTATGCCTTGAACGAAAAGCGTATGGACGCATGGCAATCGCCAACGACGGCTTAGCCGCCCTTACGATCCTCATCGCCGAGAGCAAACCCGAGGAAAAGGAAATCATGGTGGCCGTGACCATGAACATGACCGGGAAATAAGAGGATTTGTACTCCCCGCATCGTGCTCAACGAATCAAAATTGTCTCGACGCTGTCGGGACTTTTTTGAAGGAACGCGCAAAACCAAAAATATTACACGAACAAAGACATAACAAAGCATTGTATGAAAAAGCGCAACTCGCGCCAACTTGTGCGATAAACGCACAGGTTCGCATAAGAGGCGCTGGCTCGGCAATGGAAGGAGCCCCTATGGAGGAAAAGAAGTACGACTTGATAGCCTTTACGGACAAAGGGCTTTCCCTCGATGTCCGCGTCGATCCCGACGAGGATACGGTATGGCTCACTCAAACTGAGATGGCGGAGCTTTTCAACGCGAAAAGGGAAGGCATTCTTTATCACCTTCGGAATATTTATCAGCAAGGAGAATTGGCTAAAGGGGCAACTTGTAAAGAAATTTTACAGGTTCAAACCGAAGCCGGCAGGCTGGTTCGACGCACCCGGCCGATTTACAATCTCGACGTCATCATCTCCGTGGGCTACCGCGTGAAGTCCGGTCGCGGCGTCATGTTCCGGAAATGGGCCTCATCGGTTCTGAAGCAATATCTAATCAAGGGATACGCCGTGGATGAGAAAAGGCTTTCTGCCCACGACAAATCCTTGGCCGAACTCTCCGGCAAGGTCCTATCGCTAGATGCGAGGACGCATGCTAACGAAGAACGGGTCAAAGCGCTCAAGGAAGTGGCGTTCCAGAAACGATATTTCGAGTCTGTGTTGCTGCGATAAGCAAGGCTTTTCGATGGTGGGCGGCCCGATCACGCTAGATGGATTTCCCAGGAGGGTACTCGCTGCTAGGCAAAAAAGAAAGGCCACGGTTTCCCGCGGCCTTTGCCGATTAGATGTATTTGCTTTCGTCGACCTTGCCGGTATCGATATGGGAGATCTGTTCCCTTAACGATAACGTATAAGCGGGGGAGACGGAAAGCTCATCCACCCCGATTTTGAGGAAGAAGGGGAGGAGTTTTTCGTCGCGGGCGAGTTCGCCGCAGATGCCAATGGGAATGCCGGCTTTGTGGGCGTTTTCGGTGGCGAGTTTAATCAAGCGGCACACCGCCCGATGATGGGGGTTGAAGGAGGAGGAAAGGTTCGGATTGACCCGATCGATGGCCAATGTGTATTGGCTGAGGTCGTTGGTGCCGATGGAGAAGAAATCCACTTTTGAGGCGAATAGATCCGAGCAAATCGCCGCGGCCGGGGTTTCCACCATGATGCCGATCTTCATATCCTTCTTGTAGGAGAGGCCTCTGGCTTCGAGGTTTTCTCTGGCCAAAGCCGCCATTTGATGGATGAACTCCACCTCCTCTAAGGAGATGATCATGGGAACCATCACGGCGAGGTTGCCATAGGCGGAGGCCCGATATAAAGCTTGCAGCTGGACCAGGAAGATTTCCGGGCGGGCTCTGCAAATGCGGATGGAACGGAATCCCAAAGCGGGGTTTTCTTCCTCGGGCAGATCGAAGTAATCAATCTTCTTGTCGGCGCCGATATCGAGGGTGCGGATGATGACTTGCTTCTCACCCATGGCCTTGACGACCCGTTTATAGTGTTCGAATTGTTCCTCTTCGCCAGGATAGTCCTTCGCGTCGAGATAAATGAACTCGGAACGGAATAAGCCAATGCCTTCCGCATCGTTACGAAGGGCGTTCTCCACCTCAAAGGAGGAGGCGATATTGTTATAGATTTGCACCTTTTTGCCGTCTTGGCTTAAGGTAGGTTTGCCCTTAAAAGCCTGCAATTTGGCTTTATTTGCCTCGTATTCTTTCTTTTTGGCGAGATATTTGGCGACCTCATCCCCATCGGGGGCGATGATCAACTCGCTTTTTAAAGCGTCGAGGATGGCGAAGGTACCGTTGAGTTTGGGATCGACTTCCAGATCTTCGATGCCGCAGATCGCGGGGATTTCCAACATCCGGGTCAAAATGGAGACGTGGCTATTGGTGCCTCCCTTGGCGAAGACGATGCCGAGAATCATCTTCTTATCGAGCTTCATGAGTTCGGAAGAAGGGAGATCCTCACACAAGATGATGGAGGGCTCGGATAAGGAGAAGCTTTCTTCTTTTTGGCGCAGGGCCATGACGATGCGGGCGCTGACCTCGCGGACGTCGTTGGCCCGCTCCTTCATATAGGCATCGTCCATGGAGGCGAACATCTCGGCGAGCTGTCCTCCGGCGCTATGGACCGCGTATTCGGCGGACACGCCGGTTTCAAGCTCCGCCCGTACCGCATCCTCGAAATCGAGGTCTTCCGCCATCAATTTATGCGTGGCGAATAAGGCAGCCTCTTCCTCTCCGAGTTTGGATAAGGTCTCCATATAGGAGCGATCCAAGGCGGCGATAGTGGCGGCTCTGGCTTTTTCGAAGCGGGCGAATTCTTTGTCTTGGCCTAGCCCCGCCGCCTTCTCCACCTTGACGGTAGAGTAGACGGCAAGTTTACCAAGGGAATATCCCTCAAAGACGCGGGATCCTTTGTAGGAGCCCATATTAGAGGTTTTCCTTAAAGACGTTTTCGAGGGCGGCGGAGGCGGCTTCTTCGTCGGCCCCTTCGCAGGTGACCTTGATTTC
Source organism: Bacilli bacterium (assembly GCA_017450325.1). Taxonomy (GTDB): domain Bacteria; phylum Bacillota_I; class Bacilli_A; order RFN20; family CAG-826; genus Alloenteromonas. The sequence continues at coordinate 27,929 of JAFSVB010000061.1, forward strand.
CTCACCGCACTTCACGCATAAGGACATGACGCCGAAGATGCGTTTGAGGTCGGCCTTTTTGCCTTTGTTTTCGATGGAGATGGCAGCGGCGTATTTTTTCGCCTCGGCCACGATGAGCCCCGCGGGGCGGGCGTGGATGCCTTCTTTGTCTTTGATGACGTAAACGAATGATTTCATGAATAGACCTCCTTATCGTTTATTTTTTGGACCAGGGGAAATTGATGCCTTTCCACTTACCGAGCTCGGGATTGGCATGGTTCTTTTTAAGGATACCAAGTAAGAGGGCGGTAATGAAGGAGCCGATGACGATGGCGAGCAAATACAGCAAGATGGTCCAGCCAGAAGGCTGAATGGTGGCCAAGACGAAGACGCCGCCATGGGGGGCTAAGAGTTGGCAACCGAATAGACCGGTGAATAAGCCGGCGACGGCGCTGCCGACGACGCTGGAGGCGATGACACGCCAAGGATCGCTGGCGGCAAAGGGAATGGCGCCTTCGGTGATGAAGGAAGCGCCCATGACGTAGTTGACGTAGGCGTCACGCCGTTCCTGCTTGGTGTATTTCTGGGGGAAGAGGTTGGCGGAGATGGCGATGCCAAGCGGCGGGACCATACCACCGGCCATGACGGCGGCCATGATGATGTAACCGGAGGGATTGCCGGCGCTAGCGGACGCCAAGGAACCGACGGCGAAGACGTAAGCGGCTTTGTTGACGGGGCCACCCATATCGACGGCCATCATGCCACCGAGCAAGGCGCAAAGGAGGATGGTGAGGTTATTGCTGGCGAGCCAGTTGAGCATGTTGGTGAAGCCGATGTTGACATAGATAAGCGGGGTGTTGACCAAATACATGGTGACGCCGATGCAAAGGGTACCGAGGACCGGCACGACCAAGGTCGCTTTGAGGGAATCCAAGGATTTGGGCAAGAAGGAGAAGAGGCGGTTCAAGCCGATGACGATGTAGCCTGCGGCGAAACCGGCCACGATCCCACCCAAGAAACCGGCGTTGGCATCGTAAGGATAATCCGCGCCCATGATGGTAGCGAGGATGTTGAAGTTGGATTGGGTCGCGATGAAGCCACCGACCATACCGACGGCCAAAGCGCCTTTGTTCTGACGGGTGATGGAGTAGGCGATGAAGCCAGCTAAGACCCAGACCATGAAGTTGAAGGCATAGCCCCCAACGGTCTTAAACCAAGCGGCGACGGGGTTGACCGAGCCGAAGGCGGAGCTACCGGCGTTGCCGGCGATGGTGTCGATTAAGAAAGCCAAGGCGATGAGGATGCCCCCGCCGATGACGAAGGGGAGCATGTGGCTGACGCCGCTCATCAAATGCTTATAGATTTGTCTGGCGATGGATTGTTTGCCTTCGCTGCCGGCGGTTTTACGCTCTTCGCCCGCTTTGTAGATGGGCGTATTGGGATCGAGGGCACGATTGATCAAAGCCTCGGGTTCGTGGATGCCTTTGGCAACGGCGACTTGGACGACCCGTTTCCCGGCAAAGCGATCCATTTCGACTTGGACATCGGCGGCGACGACAATGCCTTCGCAGTGTTCGATTTCCGCATCGGTCAGCGCGTTTTTGATGCCGCCGGAACCATTGGTTTCGACTTTGATGGAGATGCCCATCTCTTTCGCTTTATCCTTTAAGGCTTGTTCGGCCATGTAGGTGTGGGCGATGCCAGTGGGGCAACCCGTGACGGCCAAGACACGGGGGAATTGCACGGATTCTTCGTTTTCTTCGAGTTTGCCTGCCTCGGCTTCGTCGATGATCTTAAGGAATTCTTTTTTGCTCTTAGCGGCGATGAGCTGGTTCTTGAAGTCCTCGTCCATGAGCATTTCGCTTAAGCGTGCCAAAACGTCGAGATGGACATTGTCCTCGGAATTGGGCGCGGCGATGAGGAAGAGGAGTTGGACTTTTTCCCCGTCGAGGGAAGCGTAGTCGACTCCATCCCGAATCACCATGGCGGCTAAAGCCGGCTTGGCGACGACCTCGGATTTGCAATGGGGGATGGCGATGCCTTCACCGATGCCGGTGGTGGATTCCTCCTCCCGTTTAAATACCCCTTTTTGATAGACTTCGACGTCTTGAATGGCACCCGATTTGGCGATGAGGGCCACGGCTTGTTGGATGACGTCTTCTTTGGAAGCGGCTACCGCTGCCACGTTGATGGTTTTTTCTGATAGTAGATCCGTTATTTTCATGTCTTCTATCCTCCTTTCCTAATCCATCATATGGAGCAAGGCCTCGACTTCCTCGCGGGTGGCTAGTCCTTCGGAGAAAGCGGATGCGCTGCCCGTCGCGATGCCCTTTTTAAAGGCGCTCGCGATATTGCCTGATTGAACATATTCGTCAATGAAGCCGGCTACCAGGGAATCCCCAGCCCCGACGGTATTGACGACTTTTCCTTTGGGGGCTTGCAAGTGGAGGGGTTCTAACCCCTTGCCCACCAGTAACGCCCCATCTCCTCCTAAGGAGACGATGACGTTGCTTGCCCCAAGGCTTAACAATTTCTTGGCGTTTTCGATGAGTTCTTCTTCGTTGTGGATGTGCGTATGGAACATCTCTTCGAGTTCTTCTTGGTTGGGTTTTACCAGAAGCGGATGGTATTTGAGGGTATTTAGGAGGATGTCGCCCGTGGCATCCACGATGAGTTGGACGTGCTGATTCTCGATGCGGGCTAGGATCTTCTCATAGATGTCGCTTGGTAAGGAGGAGGGCACCGTGCCGGAAATCACCAGCAGATCTTCCTTGGTCAGCGTTTCCAAGAAGACCATCAGCTCTTCGATTTGCGCGTCGCTGATGTCGGGTCCTTGCCCATTGATGGCCGTTTCTTCCTCACCCCTTAATTTGACGTTGATGCGGGTATTGCCTTCGACTTGCACGAAGCCGGATTCGATGCCTCGTTTTTGTAGTTCCCCTTTGATGTAATCTCCGGTGAAACCGCCTAAGAACCCGGTGGCGATCGATTTCCGTCCTAAGTTGGATAAGACAATCGAGACGTTGATGCCTTTGCCTCCGGGCATGCAGTGTTCCCCTTGGGAGCGGTTGACGGCACCCTTTTCCAAGTGTTTCAGGTCGACGACATAGTCGATGGCCGGGGAGAAGGTGAGGGTAACGATCATAGTTTGGCCTCCAATATATTGAGATGCTTATAGGCGTCTTTGGTGATGGTATCGGTGATGAGAGCGGTGGGATCGAAGGGGTGGAAGCTCACCGCGGTGACGATGCCGAATTTGGTGGAATCGGCCAGGACAAAGGCTTTTTCGCAATGGTCAAAGGCCGTTTGTTTCATCGTGGCCTCGACGAGGTCGGGGGTGGTGAATCCGGCTTTGAGATCGACGCCATTGACACCGAAAAAGCCCAAGTCGAAGCGAAACCTGGCCACGCTTTCTTGGGCAAAGGGGCCGACCAAGGCATCGGTGGATAATTTGATTTCCCCGCCGACGACATAGACTTTGAGCCCTTTGGACATCACCTTACGGGCGATTAAGAAGGAATTGGTGACGACGGTGACGCCGGGGATATTGAGTTCTTCCGCTAAAGCGTAAGTGGAAGTGCCGGCATCGAGATAGATGAACATATTGGGGCGGATGAAGGTCACCGCCTTCATGGCGATGGCTTTCTTTGCCCCGGATTGGATTTCCATCTTCTGCTCGACGGAAAGCTCATAGGAGAGCGTCTCGTCGTTGATGGCCTGGGCGCCGCCACGAAGGCGGATCAATTTACCTTGACGGTCGAGTTCAATTAAATCCGCGCGAATCGTGGATTCACTGGAATCGGTTAAGGACATCAAATCGTGCATCGACACGAATTTGTGACGATTCACGGCATCGAGGATTTGGGAGAATCTCGCTTCTTTTAACATGAAAGACACCATACTTTGACATAGAAAGAAAGCGCTTTCAAGAAAAAGTTCAAAAATCTTCAAAAAACATTAAAAAACCTTAAACGAGGAAGTGGAAACCTACATTCTAAGCATGTATTTTTAGGCAAGAATCCAGTTAGGTATCTGTTGGCTTTTCGATTATCCGGAAGGATTCGACAAGGACTTTGCCACCGGCTTCCACGGAAAGATGCGTTGGGGGGAAGAAATAAAGGCTTGCTTCGATCCAATCGATCATCCCACAAAGTCATGCGGAAGAGATTCGCCATTCCCAAGTATGACTTTTCCGCTGAGTCGAAATCCTCAAAACGAATACATTAAGAACCTTAGATAACGGTATTTGGAGAGACGTTCAAATAACCATTGCAAGCCCACGGAAAGCAAAACGCAGACAATGTATGGGATGACCAGCAACGCGTATTGTTCACGGAAAACGTTGCAGTTAAGAGAGTCCAAAACCCAGTGTAGATAGACGAAGAATTGAATATGGAATAGATAAGAGAAGCTCGCGGCTTTCCTAAGTTGCTTGACCCGGGCGGCAAATCGTTCGTTTTTAATGTTGATTTGGAGCATCTGGTTCATGAAGAAGAACAAGAAGATGGGTAGGGTGAAATAGGCATCGGGGTAGAGGCAAATACCCTGACACAGGGTAAAGAACAATTCCCCCATCATGAGGAAGAAGGAGAGAATCGTCCAGACGAGGTTGCCTTTGATTTGAAATGGGCCATGGATGGCGAATAGCCTCCCGAACACCACAAATAAGAGTCCCTGCAAAATGCAGAAGGAGAGTTCCATATAATTCCCTACGGCAAAGAAGGCTTTGCTGAAGGGATCTTCTTTTAATGCGAATAAGCCAAAATAAGCGGCGTTGAGGCAACCATAGGCATAGAGGATGCCCGCGATGATAGAAATAGCGACGAAGGAGCGCTTGCTCCTGCATAGGCTCACAATCAGCACGCCTAAGGCAAGGGCCACCAAGAACCAATAGCCACGGGGTGCCCCTTTCCATAAGGTGATGACGGCGTAACGAATCAATTGATAAGTATCCCCCTGAGAGGCAAAGGAAGCGATGTCTTTGATGGTGAGAGGCAGTCCAACGACATACCAAAATAGATAGAGGAATAATAGCCGTAAGCAGAAAGTCCCAACGGCTTGCCAGCGTTTGGCGGGTTCTAACTGGATTTTGCGGAAGAGCAAGAACGAACTAATCAAGAAGAATATCGGTACCGCGGGTCGAAGAATGGCATAGACGAAAGACTCGCCGAGTAAGACGGGAACGGATTGGTCTAGTCCTATGGAAGCGGGGGTGCTCCCTTCGGGGAAGATGTGAATGGTAATCACCAAAAGCGCGGCGATGATCTTCAACAAATCCAAAATCGGATAGTACTTGGGCGTTTCGCGCTTGGCTTCATCCATGGGCGATTATTCGGCGTTTCGCGCCGCCTTTTGTTCCTTCTTGCGGCGGATCGCTTTTACCACGGGGTAATAGATAGCATAGAACAAGCCAATATATCCGCATTGGAGGATGTAGATGATGATTTGATAGGCGATGAGGTTCCCTTGCACCATGTCCAAGAAGAGCTGGAAGGGGGTGCCGTCCCCACCGAGGAAGAACATAAAGTTCTTACCCGTGGCATAATCCACCGCCAATGCGATCGACATATAGACGAAGAGAATCCCGATGACGAAGGGGATGTTCCGTTTCTCCATTTTGTTGATGCCCGAGACAAAGACAAAGATCGAGGCGAAGGCGGCGATGGAATGACTGAAGACACTGATTAAGGACAAATAGCTAAAAGCGGGGTGGAAGCTATAGATATTGCCGGCGAAATAATTGCCCATCGCCCCCATGATAAACCCGCAAATCGCGATGAAATCGACGCAAATGTCCTGTGCTCTGCCTCGGGTGAAGGCGGCAAGCGGCACCATGAACACCATCATATCGCAAAAGAATAACGGTAGGTTTTCGAGCAAGGTATTGGGGATATTGTCGGTGGTGGCGAGCAGGAAGGCCATCTTCATGACCACCAAAGCCAAGATCCCGATGGCGGCGATGATGAAAACGCGACGTTGACCCTTGGGATTCCCTTTGAATCTCTTCCCCAAATAGACCCCCAAAGCGATGAAGGCGGCCAGGATGAGGGTGACGCTAAGGAGATGGGACCAAGAAAATAGACCGGCCGGAGCGCGTCCTTTTTCTAGGAAAAACCATTCATAGAAACTCATATCGCGCTAATCATAGCACGAATGGATAACTCCTTCGCCAATTGGGACGTGGGCGTTACATATCGCCCATTTCCGTTTTCTTGCTAAGAAAAAGAGCGGTCCTCCGTCGTTTCAGTGTATGATACGTGGTGATGGAAAATAGCAACCTAGCGAAAGAGCGTCCCATCATCAACGCGCGGAAAATCAACAAGATGCGCTGCATCAGCGGCATCGTTTTGTGCGCTTTGGTGATCGTACTGACCGCGGTTGCCTTCACTTTAAACATCACCGACTATTACAAAGACACCACCCCCGAAGCCGGGATTGGGACGTTACGGATGTTTACGACGATCTCCAATCTCTTCGCCGCGCTGGCCGCCTTTATGTGTCTGCCCTTCCAAATCGATGGGCTGCGCCGGGACCATTATAAATTGCCCTCGTGGATCGTGATTTTGATGTATGTGGGGGCCGTCGGGGTTTTCTTAACTTTCACCATCGCCAGCACCCTCATTTCGTTCGCCCAAGGCTTTGTGCAGGCGATGTTCGTCCATTCGAATCTGTTCATGCATTTGATTAATCCTTTGGCCATCACGCTCCTATTCGCCTTTATCATCTCGGATGTCCCTATCAGGTTCCGTTATGGTTTTTTGGCGATGGTGCCGGTGACGGCTTATGCCTTCCTTTATTTCATCATGGTCTTCGTGGTGGGGCAGTGGCGCGACGTCTATCAAGCCAACGCCTTTATCCCGTGGCCCGTGACCTTGGTATTGATGCTGTTACTTACCTTTGGGCTTTCCCAATTGCTGCGGGTGCTCCATAACCTGACGCATCGCTATGTCGAACGGAATCTCGTCCGTTATTACAAAGAGTCCCCGGACTACGATTTCCCCCGCGTTTCCGATGCGGTGGCAAAACTAGCCGAGGTCGAATCGAAGTTCTACCGCAAGGGCGATGACATCTACATCCCCGTCGATATCATTGGCTTGCTTTCGGACCGCTTCGGGGCCGCTTCCATCCCGGTGGATATCCTCTACGACATCTATTTAGAGCACTATATCATCCACATCAAAAAACGAGGCCAAGCCTAACGAAAAAAGAGGCTGTAACAAAACCTCAAGCGAACCACTGGCAAAAGCCACTTTCGAATGATGAATGGCAAACCTTTTCTTTCTTTATCTGAATAGATAAAATAATCTTCGTACTAGAATCATTTTCTTTGGGGGATTTCTCATGAAACGTTGCAGAATCATTCCTGCGCTTTTGCTGTTTAGCCTAACCGCTTGCGGAAACAATCCCACGGTTTCTTCTTCCTCGAGTCCAGCTTCTGAATCTGCCAGTTCTGAGCAGAGCCAGGCCACCTCACTGCCTTCCGAACCGTCGAGTTCTCCTTCTTCCGAGGAGTCGTCTTCGCTTCCAAGTTCGTCTTCTTCCGAAGCGAGTTCTTCTATGAACTCTTCCGAAGATGAAGATACCGAACCCTCCCCTGAGGAATTGGCGCAAATGCAAGAGGAAGCGGCCACCTATCTAGAACGGATTCCCCTTATTTCCGAAGCGGAAACCGACGCCGAACATGCCTCGGGACGAAAGCCCCGCAAATTGCGCGGTGGCTCCTCTCCTTCGTATTTGCCGCATATCGAACAACCGTATTCGTTGACGGAACCTAGCGAAGCGTATGTTGGTTTCCACGACGCGGATGATTATATTGCGATTTTCAACGCCTTTGACCAGGTGGCTTACCTTTGCCGGCAAATTGTTGGTGGGATCGGCACCGAGGCATTCCCGAACTGGAAAGCCCGCCGCCGTGTCACTTATTCAGACGGGTCACGGTCCATGGTGTTTTACCGGCCTGTCAATAGTTCAGCCGCCCAAACCTCAGGGATTCGACTGGCGTTCTATTACGATAAGCCCAGTGACACCATCACCGCGGATTATTACTGGGTGGGTATCAATAAAAACTTAGGGCTTTCCGACCCTGCCTATTTGCAACGTCGGCTCCATTTCAAAGAGGGCGCGGAATACTATTACAGCGAACGCTATACCTGGATGTTTAATTCCGAAGAATCGATCGAACGTACGGTGTCCACTTGCTATTGCGTGGATTTGTCGAAACTCCGCACACCGACGATCGTTGCTTATGAAACCGACTGCTGGAAGCAAAACGGAGATACCATCACCTCCCTCCTTCACCGGATTCGTTATGTCCAACTTCTAAAAGACTATGTTTTATTTTATTGGTTCACTCCGGATGATTGTATTGGAAGAGAAGAGGTGTGCGATTCTCTTTGGCTGCTCGACCTCGATGACGGCAAACCGATTTTGCATTACGACAAAAATGCAAGAGGCCCGGTGGCTGGGTCTAAGGTGCTGTCGATCAATCTTTATAAATGCAACGGCTGGTCTAGCTTCACGATTCCCTCTAACCAAGTTGGTACCTGGGCATCCACCTGGGAAATCAAACTCGCCGACGAAACCGTTCTTACGGATGAGAACACCCAGCATTACCGTTTCTCGGTTTGCCCGGAAATGTATCGGGGCACATTCTCCGGCTACCCGATCGTTTGGGGTGGCTCGCTTGAGGAAGCCAAATACACCATGAGCAAAAACGGCCTCACGCTGAAAAAGGCTTATGACTTCCAACCCGCCCTGGATTTGGCAGACGGCAAACTCGAAGGCGCGATGTTCAACGGAACGAACTTCTCGAAGTTCACGGGGAACCAAGTCGATACCCAGGTGGCCTCGAAAGTCCTTGCTCTTCCCGCCAACGCCGTTGCCGCCTTCATTCGTTCGAGTATCCCGCCAACCAAATGATAGACGCGGTCCTCCCCGCGTCTTTTTTCTTGGGCCGTTTCCTTATTTAAAATACACGCGCCTGCTTGAGCAGAGGCGGGCCTGATTTTCCCGCAAAAAACCTTTATTTCAAGGTCTATCATTTCGTTTTTTCTTATGCCAACAATGGAAATAGATAGAGGCGATTTGCCTCGGAAAAGGAGACGGTATGAATCTATTTGTCATTGCCAATTTGAAGACGTTCTACTTCTTGATGCCAGAGGGCTGGTATATGGCCGACGCGAACGGGAATCCCGTGAAAACCGACGTGAATCCCCTTGCCCTAGACCCCACCAAAAACCGGATCGATACGTTCTTCGATGTCGAAAGCCTGCTGGCGTTTGTCAAAGAACATCAAGCAAAGGAGGCTAACTATTAGAAATCAATAGAAATTTCTCTTCTTGCGACTCCTCTTTGCAAAAGCCGGCCTGAAAACCGCGCGAGGCGAGTGTCGAATCGCGGAATCGTTCTTTGAAAAAGCTAGACTAACGCAGTTTGGA
>JAFSVB010000062.1 GCA_017450325.1 Bacilli bacterium
CATCGGAGACGTCGAGGACAACGTCTCCAAAATCGAGTCTCTTTACACGCTGATTTGCCAGGGTGAAGGTCTTGGAAAAGGGCTAAGAGAATTCATCTCGCTTTTCAATGACATCGACAAGCGTAGCCTTGAGATATCCAGCGACACCATCGTCGAGAATAGCGACGCCGTCGATTTCATGACCATCCATGCCTCCAAAGGGCTGGAGCGGAAAATCGTCTACCTCCCCGCCTCGGATAATGGCGTTGGAGGCGGCGGTTCGTGCTATCCGCCCTTCCGGTTCTACGAAGACCTCGGACTATGCTTCCCGCGCCTTGATCCGCCTTCTATTGAGGGCGACGAGGAAGAGAAACCTTATCTTACTTTGCCTTTACGCAAGGCCGCTTTGAATGAATTCGACGAGGAAGAACAAGAGCACGTTCGCTTGCTCTACGTCGCTTTGACCCGCGCGGAGAATTCCGTCTATATCGTCGGGCGAGACCAAGGGGAGAAAGGCGTCTACATTCTCTTTGAGGACGTTCCTTTCTCTTATGACGTGCACCCCGAATTGCTGAACTCCCCTTCCTTGTCCGCCGGGGTGAAGAACGAGTTTATGGCGGCGCGCAATCTTCATCTTTCGCCGGTCTTGCCAGAAAATCTCAATCTCGACGAGGATGCGTTGGATGCGTTTGTTTTCTTGCGGGATGAATTAAAAGAATGCATCACCGAGTGGCGCGAGGATCGACTCGTCGACCTTCTGGACGAGGCGCTCACGTCTTACCAAAGGCGCTTCGTTTCCATCGAATCCAACCTGGATGAAGTCGCGAAGATCTATGCCGCCTTCGCTCTCCCTGAGAAGCGGTCCAATGTCCAAGACGTGGCAACGTTGCTCTCTGCCTTGAACGACGCGCCGGAAGAAACCGACGAGAACGAAGACGAGGAAGCAGAGGATGAACCCGACGACATCCTCGCCGAAACCTTTACGGAAGAAGACCTTAGAAATAGGCTTGCGCAGTTTGCCCAAGGCGTTTCCGATGGGTCCTTCAGCTTGATATTCCCAGAAGCCTACATCCCGACTTCCAAGAAAAAAGAAGAACTCGAGCGTTATCAACGCCGCGTCATGATCGACGCTTTGCTCTTCCCGCTTGCGAGCTATTTTGACGACGTGGATTATATCTTCCGAAAATCCTATGCGAGCGAGGACTACGAAGACCGCGTCCACGTATATGATGACGCGACCTTCCCGGAAGCGGGCCAACTTCAGGCGCCTGCTCTAGCGGACCTCGTCGTCGACGATTCGCCCATCGCGTTGCCGCATTATGAGTCCCACCGCGCCTCGAAAAAGATACGTGATGAGGATTTCCCGCCAGAGGAAGTCCTTGAACGCGGCAACCGGTTGCACCGTTATTTGGAGTTATGCGATTTCACAAATCCGGACCTCAGCTACATCTTGGACCCACACGAGAAAGACATCATCGCCCGCGCCCTCGCTACGCCCTTATTGACCGAGGCAAGCAAGGCGGATGCGGTGTATCGCGAGTATGGCTTCTACGACGAAGAAAACCTCGCGATGGGCTATATCGATATGTTCTACGTCAAGGATGGCGTCTACCATATCGTGGACTATAAGTCCTATTCCATCGACGATCCCGCTTACGAGGACCAATTAAGGGCCTATGGCCGAAACGTCTGCCGCCTATTCTCCGTAAAGAAAGAAAACGTCTGCCTCCATCTCTTGTCCATCGGCAAAAGCGCCATCAAAGATGTCTCCTTCGACTAAGGAATCAAGGCGAAGATGATGTAAAGCACCGCCATGTGCAAGAGGAAATAAGAGTAGGAGAACACTCTCCACCATGGGGCGTCATATCCGCGCTTTCCGGAATATAGAAGCAAGAAAAGGCCGCTGAAGAGAGCATAGATTTCCCATTCCATGAACCGTTTTCCTTCGAAACCGACCGCCGCATAGGCGAAATAGCAGACGAGTACCACGAAGCCTAAGCACGCGATATTGACGATGTTGCGTAGGAGCCGTGGCGCACCATGCTTCCATTTGTCCAAGGCGATATTGGCTGCGAAGAAGGCGAGGGCAAGAACCATGCCAAACAAGTTGTACCCGCTTCGGAGATAGTATGGCAAGTAGGGGTTGCCAGAATCAAAATACTCCAGATAAAAACAGAAGATGAAGAAGGCCGCAGGAAGGACCGCGAACGCCTTTTTCCATCCTTTTAGGGTGAGACAATAAAGCAATAGGCAAAGGAAGAAGATATCCGTAAAGGGGTGGGGGTCTAGGTTTCCAGGCCCATAGCCGATCGCGCTTGAAAAAGCCGGTATATAGACTAGAAGCGTTTCGGGCAAGGTAATGACCGCCCAAGCGAGCCCAGTCCGAAGCAAATACCGTCCGCGACGGTGGGAAAGGCGCATTCCTTCCGCGAGCAGGAACACGAATAGGGGGAAGGCGAGACGCCCGAGGTAACGCAGTACGTCCGCGGCCTCGCTAAAGCCGCCTTTCATCGATAAAAAGACCCCGATATGGTCGAGGGTCATGAACAAGAACGCGAATACCTTAATCAGGAAGCCGCTTAACGCCAGAGGTTTCTCGCTCTTGAGGAGGTTCATTCTTCGTAGGTTTCTAAGACGGAGGGGAACTCCGCAAGAGGATCGGATGCGTCTAGGTCAAAGCCATAAGGCTTGAACTCTCCCGAGATGACGGCCTCCAGCGTCTCGCCAAGGTTTTCCTCCACTTGTTCGTCAACGCACCCGAGGCTTGACCGATAGAAAAGGAAGGGCATCAGACGAAGTGCTTTTAGGGAGGAGTAGTCGAATTGCTTCTTTAGCCATGGCGCAGAGGCAAAGATTTCCTCCTCCTTGCTTTCCATGTCCAAAAGGAGCAGAACGAGGCTGCCATCTAAAGGCTCTTGCGGCGCCTTCTCGGCGTGATAACCCCGCTTGGAAAGCTCTTTGGTGAGAATCTGTGCAAGAGGGAGAAGTCGCTTAGGGTAGGAAAGATACAAGGTGTCGTTCATGCCAACTATTATGCCTACACGCGGAAGAAAAATCTTCCCCAAATTTCGCGCGAATCCAAAATCGAGGAAACATCACTATTCAAGGAAAGATGAACATCGACGCGATTTAGGTTAAACTAACGGAGTGACAAAAGGGGTCGAGCCCTCTGTCATTTGAAAAAAGGAATGGGTTTTGCGATGAAAAAGGCATCTTATCTTGCGGTTCTAGCCATATCGATCTGCCTTTCTTCATGCATGACTTCCTTCGGCATCAACTTTGATTTAATCACCGGAGGAACCTATGAATACAAAGTGCCGACGCGCGTCGAGAATGCTTTCGAAGGTGAAATCGGGCCAGCTACTAACGAAGGGAAAACCCTGGCTGAAGTTCGTTTGAGCCAGGGCAAGCATGTCCTCCCCTCCCTGGGAAAGGCGACGGTGCTCGTTTTACCGATTTCGTTCCTCGGTTCCTCGTTTGGCCCGTCTTTTCAAAGCGATCTGGCCCACGCCTTAAACGGAGCGGCAAAAGATACCCAGTATTACGAATCCGTCACGAGTTTCTACCAGAAGTCCTCTTATGGTAAATGCCAGCTTCAATTCGAAATCGCGCCGGTGTATTTCACGACGCACTCCCCAGAAAGCGCCCTTACAAGTACGGACACCTCTCAAGGGGAAGATAAAGGCGCCTATTTTGTTCAGCATGCCTATGCGAAATATCTCGAAGGGAAGAGCAAAGAAGAACTCGCCCGCTTTGATGCCAATGGGGATGGCGTCCTCGATGCGGTGATGGGCGTTTATTCCTGCCGCGACTCCAAGCTCGCCCAATACGCGAATGATCCGCTGCAGTACTTTGGCGCATATACGTCTTGGGTGAATCCCGATGAGTCGCTTCTTATGCCCATGTCCTGCTACAGCTGGCTCTCCTACGATTATCTCTACCGCTACGCCGATTTATCCTCGCCCGCCGTGGACGCGCACTTCTTCATTCGGGAAGTAGGGCATATGTACGGGCTTGAAAGCTATGGCAAATACGTCGGTGGTCTCGATAATGCCGATGGCGGGACGCTGGACCATAACGCTTTTTCCAAATTAATCCTCGGCTGGGCCAAGCCCATAGTCGCGAAAGGAAAGGGGTCGCTGAATCTCAATGCCTCGATCATCGATGGCGAATGCCTTCTTCTGCCTTCTAGCGCATCGGGAGCCATGAACCCCTTTGGTGAATACATTCTCGTGGAATATTACTCTCCTCAAGGACTAAATGCGCGAGACGCGGGAAGAAGTTATGATGGCTCTCCAAAAGGCTATGGCCGCAGCGGAGTGAAGGTCTACCATGTAGACGCGCGGTTGGAACAGAAAGAATACCCCGTCCTCCATCTCATGGAGTCCGGCAAGACCAACACTTTTGAAAAAGATGGCAAAGCCAGCGATGCCACCTTGTTTGCAAGTGGCTATACTTTTGATATCGCTACTTTCGGGGAGTCCTTCTTCCCAAAGAAGACGACCATGAATAACGGCGAGGGATTCCCTTACCGCATACACATCGATTCTCTAGGCGCGGCGAGCTGCCGCCTAAGCGTCGAGTAGGGTACACGCGCCCTTAGCTCAATTGGATAGAGCACCAGCCTTCGAAGCTGGGTGTTAGGTGTTCGAGTCACCTAGGGCGCGCCAACTTAATATCTAGGCTTTGAAACGAAGCAGATAATACAAAACACCGAAAAATCATCGCAAAAACGCCTTCATTTTGAAAAAGCGCCCTTATCCTTGTAATGGATAGGGCGCTTTTGCTTCTATGGGTTATTCGCCTTTATAAGCCTTCTTGAGGATTTCTTTCATGTCCTCGACAAGCGGGACTCTCGGGTTGCAAGGAGAGCACTGGTCCTCGTAGGCGAGGACGGCGATGCGGTCGAGGCGATCCATGTATTCCTTCTCGTCGATGCCATAACTCGCGAAGTTATCCGCCAGCCCGATCTCGACATTGAGGTCATGGCAGGCTTTGGCGAGGGACTCGACGCCTTCCTCAGGAGTGGACGCGGGCAAGCCAAGGTGCCTTGCGATGTCCTGATATTTCTTGTCTGCGCAGTACTCGTTGTACTTCGGCCAGACGGAGAGCTTGGTTGGGACAACGCCGTTATAGCGGATGACATAGGGCAAGAGGATGCCACACGTATGTCCATGGACGGTGTGGAATTCCGCGCCGACCTTATGCGCCATGGAGTGCACCATGCCGAGGAAGGCGTTGGCGAAGGCCATGCCGGCGATGGTCGCGGCGTTATGCATTTTCTCGCGGGCTTCGAGGTCGTTGGGGCCGTCTTTGACAGCGCGCGGTAGGTATTTGAAGACAAGCTCAATGGCCTTGATGGCGAGGCCGTCGGTGAAGTCGTTGGCCATGACGGAGACATAGGCCTCGATCGCATGGGTTAGGACGTCCATGCCCGTCATCGCGGTCGCCCGAGGAGGAAGGTTCGTCGTGAATTCGGCGTCGACGATGGCCACGGTCGGGGTCAAGGAATAGTCGGTGAGCGGGTATTTCTTGTTGTTCTTCTTGTCGGAGATGACGGCGAAGGGGGTGACTTCGCTGCCGGTGCCGGAAGTGGTGGGAATGCAGATGAGGCGGGACTTCTTTCCGAGTTCAGGATACTTGAAGGCCCTCTTGCGGATGTCCATGAACTTCTGCTTCAGGTCATCGAAGTTGACTTCGGGATGCTCATAGAAGAGCCACATGCCCTTCGCGGCATCCATGACCGAGCCGCCACCGAGCGCGATGATGACGTCGGGCTTGAAGGTCTTCATCATCTCCGCGCCTTTGCGGACGGTCTCGATATCGGGGTCTGGTTCGACATCGCAGAAAAGCTGCATCTGGACTTTGTTCCTTCTCTGGTTGAGCTGGTCGGCGATTTTCTTGAAGAATCCGAATTCAACCATCGAAGTATCTGTGACGATGAAGGCTTTGTTGATGTCTTTGCAAGACTTCAGGTATTGGATGGAATTGCGTTCGAAGTATATCTTGGATGGAACTTTAAACCACTGCATTGTATTTCTCCGTTTTCCCACTTTCTTGATGTTGAGCAAGTTGACGGCGCTGACGTTGCCGCCGATCGAGTTATGCCCATAGCTGCCGCAGCCTAAGGTCATCGACGGGAGGAAAGAGTTATAGATGTTGCCAATGCCACCGAACGTGGAAGGGGAGTTCCAAATGATGCGCATCGCGGGGACGAGCTCGCCGAAGCGGTCCGCCATCTCCTGCTCTTTGCAATGGATGGCCGCGCTATGGCCAAGGCCGTTGAACGACACCATCTCAAAAGCCTTCTGGAAGCCTTCCTCTTCACCGCGAACTTTGAAGAACGCCAAGACGGGTGAGAGCTTTTCGCGGCTGATGGGCTCGTTGGGGCCAACTTCTTTGCATTCGACGCCGATGATGGACGTGTCCGCAGGGACCTTGAACCCGGCTTGCTCCGCGATCCAGACGGGGGATTTGCCAACGATGTCGGGGTTGAGTTTGGCACTTGCGACGCCTTCGTCTCCTTCGGCATAACCGAACATGAAGCGCGAGAGTTTCTTCTTTTCTTCTTCGTTGACGAAGTAGACTTTGAAGCGTTTGAATTGCTCAATGGCCGCGTCGTAGATTTCCTCATCGATGATCGCGGCTTGCTCGGAGGCGCACACCATGCCGTTATCAAACGACTTGGAGCTGACGATATCGTTGACCGCCTGGTTGACGTTGCAGGATTTATTCATATAGGCGGGGACATTGCCGGCGCCGACGCCCATCGCGGGCTTGCCGCAACTATAGGCGGCCTTGACCATGGCGTTGCCGCCGGTGGCGAGGATCGTCGCGACGCCCGGATGATTCATCAAGGCGGAAGTGGCGTCCATGCTGGGATGTTCAATCCATTGGATGCAGTTCTTAGGCGCACCCGCGGCGATGGCGGCGTCCCTCATGATGATGGCCGCTTCCTTGGAGGATTGTTGGGCGCTTGGATGGAAAGCAAAGATGATGGGGTTTCTCGTCTTCAGGCAGATAAGAGACTTGAAGATGACGGTGGAAGTGGGGTTGGTGACCGGCGTGATGCCGCAGATGACACCGACGGGTTCGGCGATTTCGGTGATGCCGGTGACCGGATCGTCGCTGATGACGCCGACGGTCTTTAGGTGGCGCATGTTGTTGACGACGTACTCGCAAGCGAAGAGATTCTTCGTCGCTTTGTCCTCAAAGACGCCGCGCTTGGTCTCCGCGATGGCGCTTGCGGCGAGCGTGCCATGGTGGTCAAGTCCCGCGACGGAGCATTTGGCTACAATGTGGTCAATCTGCTCTTGGTCGAGCTTCAGGAGTTCGTCCAAAGCGACTAGGGCGTTTTGGACAAGGGCGTCGACTTCTTCGGCTGGAGTAATGGGCTTTTCTTTCTCTTTCTTTTCCATTTTAGAGTTCCTCATTTCTTAATTTATGCTGCAAGACGGCGAAACTGCTTGCTAAATTAACGTTTTCGACAATGACGTCTTCTTTCGCTTTGATGTGGATGGGCACGAAATTCCAAATTCCTTTGATGCCCGCATTGATGAAGCGGTCGGCGATATCCTGAGCGGAGCGCGATGGGACGGCGAGGATTGCGATCTCGATGCCGAGTTCCTCGACTTTATTCGCGATTTGATAGACGCTGTAGATCTCTTTTCCGTTCTCTTGCGTGCCGATGAGAGCATTATCCACATCGAATCCGCAGACGATTTCGAGCCCGAAGTCCGCGAATCCACGGTAGTGCAGAAGCGCCTTTCCTAGATGGCCGACGCCAGCGATTGCAGCCTTGGTCAGTCGGTTATAGTTCAGGAATTGCTTGATGTCCTCGATTAGGTCATCAATGTCTCTACCTGATTTAGGCTTTCCGCTTGAACGGGCGATTACCTGCAAGTCTTTCCGAACTTGCTCCTGAGAGAACGAAAGCTCCTTGGCGATTGCCGGAGCGGAGATGGACTTGCAGCCGCTATCGCGTATCGAAAGAAGGTATCTCAGGTAGATCGGGTATCTTTCTAGTTGACGATCGGAGACTTTGGTCATAATCAGTAATTTTTTACCGATAAGAGTATACCAGCGTGATCAACCGATATCAATAAAAATATACTGATTGCATTGCAACGCCCGGTTTTTGGCCTTTATTCCCTTATGCGACGAGGAGTGGTGCACTTGCATATATGAAAGGAAGCCATTTTGCATGACAACGTTCCTTCATAAGTCTAATATGTATATGTTAAGGAATATTAACTATGAAACAGATTACATTCAAAATCGATGGTATGCACTGCAGCATGTGCGAAGCTCATGTCGCCGATGCCATCCGGCGCAGCCTTCCGAAGGCAAAAAGCGTAAAGGCGAGCCATCATAAAGGCCACGCGACTTTCCAAATAGAAGATGGAGTGGACTATTCTCCTGCGATCGAACAACTCTCAAACGCGGGATACCGCGTTCTTTCCACGGAAGAAGGGCAACCGCAGGGTCTGCTTTCCAAACTATTCGGCGGGAAAAAGCAATAAGGTGTTAAGAAAAATTAACTTTTTCTTGAAACACGCATATTTAACTATATTATTAATGAGTTCCTAATCAGCATTTATCGCCTAAGAGCGCGATTGCGATTAGGGGACACATGATGGTCCGTTAAGCAAGGACCTAGTGGGAGGAACGAAAAATGAAGAAAACGTTGGACCGTTTCGCCATCGGCGAGACGGGCGTCATCGTTAAGGTGCACGGGGAAGGACGAATTCGTCGTCGCCTTTTCGACATGGGGCTGACCCCAGGCGCAGAAGTGTTTCTGCGCAAAAAAGCACCTCTAGGGGATCCGTTAGAGGTCACCCTTCGGGGCTATGAGCTCTCCTTACGAAAGGACGAAGCCGTTAATGTTGAGATGGAGGTCAATGACTAACTATGGCCGAGCATCGCATCGTCATTGCCTTAGCGGGCAACCCCAATAGCGGTAAGACCACGCTGTTTAATTCTCTCACCGGCGCTAACGCCTATGTCGGCAACTGGCCAGGCGTCACCGTCGAGAAGAGGGAGGGCACGTATCGTAACCGCAAAACCAAAGAAGCGGCGACCGTCGTCGACCTTCCGGGTATCTACTCTCTCTCGCCCTACACGCCAGAGGAAGTCATCTCCCGTAACTTCATTCTCGACGAGAAACCGGATGTCGTCATCAACGTGATTGACGCGACCAACCTTGAGCGCAACCTCTACATGACCACCCAAATCCAGGAGATGGACGTGCCGATGGTCATCGCGCTCAACATGACCGATGTCTTGGAAAAAGAAGGGCAGAGAATCGATGTTGACGCCCTCTCCAAGACCCTTGGCTGCCCGGTCGTCTCTGTCTCCGCGCTCCATCAGAAAAATCTCGATGATTTGATGGAAGCAGCTGTGAAATGCGCCAAAAAACCACGCAAAAGCTCCTCCATTTTGAAAAACGGAGCCTATGGAAAGATCATCGAAAAGGCTGAGAAACTCTATCAGGAGGAAGGCCGTGAGCATCCCTTGTTCCACGCGATCAAAGCCTTGGAAAACGATGAGGTGGAAATCGAAAGATCCCCTGAACTCGTCAAGAAAGTCCAGGCGATTCTCAAGGAAGAAAGCCATGGCGACTTCGAAGCAGATAGTGCAGACGAACGTTATAAATACATCACTACCTATCTCGTCAAATCTCGTACCGGCGCCCGCGCTGGAGCCGTCAACAAACTGACGATTTCGGATAAGATCGACCGCGTCCTGACCAACCGTTGGGCCGCCATTCCCATCTTCCTCATCGCCTTGCTCCTCATCTTCCACCTGACCTTCTCGGAAGACCTCTTCTACCTTGGCCATATGGGCGTGAACTTCGGCGATTGCTTCCCGGGATCCCCCTTTGAAAGCCTCTTCTGGAATGCAACCGAATTGGATGATCTCGGCCATTATGCCGCCGGTGGCATCAATTCCATCGGCGTCATCTTCGCCAACTTCGTCAACGGGGTTACCGGATGGATATGGGGCTTGATTGAAACGGGCTTAGGGAATATCGGCACTCCCGATTGGACCATCGGCCTCCTCGGCTCTGTCATCAACGATGGTTTCTTCGCCGTCCTTGGCTTCTTGCCTCAGATTCTCGTCTTGTTCTTCTTCTTCAGCTTTCTGGAAGACTCTGGATACATGGCCCGCGTCGCCTTCGTCTTTGACCGCATCTTCCGCCGCGCTGGATTATCTGGCCGTGCCTTCATCCCGATGCTGATGGGTTATGGCTGTGGCGTCCCCGCTATGATCAATACCCGCACCTTGAACACTCAGAAGGAGCGCACCGCGACCATCCGCGTCATCGCCTTCTTCTGCTGCGGCGCCAAAGTGACGGCCGTCGCCGCCGTCGCGGCCATCCTCTCATCCAACTGGGGCTGGAACGCCGACCTCGTTGGCTTCTCGATGTACCTCATCGGCTTGCTGCTTGCCATCGCCATGGTCATCCTCATGCATTGGACCACGCAGCGCGAGAAAAACCCGCCTTTCATCATGGAGCTTCCCGCCTATCATGCCCCGCAATGGAAGGCGCTAGGCATCCACTTATGGGACAAGACCAAAGGCTTCGTCAAGAAAGCGGCCACCATCATCATCCTCGCGGCCGTCTTCATCTGGGTCTTCTCCAATTTCACCCCATCCTGGCAATACATTCCCGACCTGGTGGATGCCATGGGCAATCCTCTTCCTGAATACGAAGGCTCTATCCTCAAGAACATCTGCGAAATGTTCTCGCCGCTATTCTTCCCGCTTGGGTTTGGCAATAACCTCGGCGGCAACTATTGGGTCATGACCCTCGCTTCTGCCCTCGGCCTCGTCGCGAAAGAAATCGTGGCGGAAGCCCTCGTCACCGTCGCTGGTGGCGCCGAATTGGTTGGGGACATGATGCTCGCTACCGGCGTAAGCCTTGGCGGACTGGTCGCCTTCCTCGTCTTCAACCTCACCACCGTTCCGTGCTTCGCGGCCATCGCGACGGCCCGTGGCGAACTTCCTAAGGGCACGTTGAAGTGGACCATCCTCTTCTGGATTGGCACCTCCTATATCGTGGCTCTCATTGTACGTCTCGCCTTCGACTTCACGTGGACCCTTGCCATCATCATTCCCGCCATCATCGCGGTGTTCGTCCTGGCGTATCTGCATTACCGCCGCGCTTGCAAAAAAGAAGAGGCGGTGAAGGAGGCGGCCTAATATGGTCATCGGCATCCTTCTCGCGTCGGCCGTCGTGCTCTATGTCATCGGCGTCATCGTCTATGACGTAATGCGCAGGAAAAAAGGCAAGCCCTCCATCTTCGCGGATGTTTGCGAAGAAGAGGGGCATGGCAAACGCCTCGTGCGCGAATTCCGCAAAACCTACCATAAATCCTAAACGAATTTGGAAAATCCTCACGTCCTCCGCGTGGGGATTTTCCTATTTTATGCGCGCGCCTGTCCTCAGTTTTTGCACTTCAAGGCGCAGTTTTTGACGCCTGCATCCTTTCGTCCATAGAGCCGATTAGAGTAATGCCATCTTCGAAAGGAAAAACAAAATCATGAAGAAATCATTAGTATTCGGCATGCTGCTCGCTTCCTCTTTGTTGGTCGCTTGCGGCTCCAATTCCTCCACCCCGGCTTCTAGCGCGACCCCCGCCGCCTCGAGCGCGGCCCCCGCTTCCTCGAGCGTCGCCCCTTCCTCCTCCGAGGCCGTCAAGACCGTCTATCAGATCGGCGCCTCTTATGAAGAACTCTACGATATGTTCGGCGCCTTCGAGTTCTATGGCTTGATGGATAGCGCCGGCAACGGCACCCTCTATAAGGCCCTCGTCCAGTCCTCTGGCGAGAACATGAACAAGGCCGTCGTCGACAATGACGCGACCGCCACCTTCAAGTACAAAGTCGTCGATGACGAAGGCATCCTGAGCCTCGAGGCCTCCATCGGTGGCCAGCGCTACACCGGCTACAAGAACAAATCGGGCGACTTCGTCCTCAAGGATTATAAGTTCCCCTTTGCCGGCGGCTATTCCCGCCAGGTCGACCTCATCGTCAGCGAGACCGTCCAATATCAGACCAAGGACGCTTGGATCGAGGGCGTCAATGAGAAATACAAAGACCGCACGAAAGAAGTGGTCGTCTCCGCTGTTTACGAAGGCGCGGTGACCTATGCCGATGGCGATCATAAAGGCGAGCCTTGGTCCGTCACCCTTCAGGGTTATCCGCTTCCTGGCCTAGCCCGCATCACTTTCAGCAGTGACTTCACCTGTGAGCTCAAATACGGCGGCAACGCTGGCGAAATGGGCATCTTCGGAGGAGCGACCTATAACGGCAGCTGGACGATTGGCGAAGACAAGGTCCATACCATCACCGTCGGCGAGCAGACCATCAAAGGCACCCTCGAAGGCGAGGTCGAGACCATTGTCTGGAACTTCGCGCACCAGGCGATGGATGCCGATGGCCAGCCGGTTGGCGACCCCGTCAATCTGACTGCTTCCCTCACGCTCGTCGGAGAGAACTAAGGCTAGCAAACGCTTCCCCGCCTCGAAATCTTCGCGGCGGGGATTTTCAACGAAAGGACCAATATGAAAAAAGCATTATGGATCAGTTTGGCCGCCACCTTCGGCGCATTAACCGTCATCGGCGCGGTCGGCAATGTCGTCCTGCAGGGCTTCCGTCCTCAGCTCAACAGCGTTTTGGGCATTAAAAACGACACCGCGACCTTAGACGAGAACGCCAAGTACTTCACCTCGGAATTCGCCTCCGTCGAAGAGCAAGTCGCGGAAGAAGGCAAACTCTGCACGGAACTCGAAGCGGAAGGAGCGGTGCTGCTAAAGAACAAGAACAACATCCTGCCTTTCGCCGCAGGCTCCACCTTCTCCCTCTTCTCCACCTCCTCCGTCGACCCCATTTATGGTGGAACGGGTTCTGGACAGGTATCCGCCAACGACGCCGTGAGCCTGCGCAAGGCCTTCAATACCGAATTCGGCAGCGGGGCGACCAACGTCGAGCTCTATCGCCGCTATATCTCCGACCTTTCCGAGTACCGCCGCGTCAACGCCGGCACGACTGGCGGCACCATCGACCAATACCGCATCAACGAAGCCCCATGGGCCGAAGTGATGACCTCGGAGATCGAGGCCACCCTCCCCGATTATCAAAACGCCATCGTCGTCTTGGGCAGAAGCGGTGGCGAAGGCAACGACCTTCCCATCACCCAGTGCGGAGACGGGATCGACGGCAACTACCTCGTCCTCAACCAGAACGAGCGCGATATGCTCCAGGGCCTAAAAGCCCTAAAAGACGCGGGCAAGATCAAGACCATCACCGTCTTGCTAAATGGCTCCAACTCCCTCCAACTCGATTTCATCGACAAAGAGGAATACGGCGTCGATGCCGCGGTTTGGATCAGCGGCGTCGGCACGACCGGCATGACCGCGGTGGCCAAGCTATTCTCGGGCAAGCGCAACTTCTCGGGACGCCTCAGCGACACGTATCTTAAGAACAACCTCTCCGCCCCCTCCATCGTCAACTTCGGGTTACGCGCTTTTACCAACTCCTCGGCGGGAACGGGCGAATATAGCACCTCCTGGGTCCAGTATAACGAAATGGGCAACAGCGATAAGTGCAACGAGAACTACATCGTCTACCAGGAAGGCATCTACATCGGCTACCGTTATTACGAGACCCGTTACGCCGACCTCGTCATGGGCAAAGGCAATACGGCGGGCTACGACTACCATCAAGACGTCGCCTATCCGTTTGGCTATGGCGATTCCTATACGACCTTCGCCTACAGCGATTTCGCCATCAAAGAAGAAGGGGACCTCATCAAGGCGACGGTCACCATCAAGAACACCGGTTCTAAGAAAGGCAAGCACGCGGCCGAGATCTACGTCGCCCCGACCTACACCGATTACGATAAGGCCAACCACGTCGAGAAATCGGCGATCGTCCTCGGTGGATTCGGCAAGACCAAGGAACTCGAACCCGGCGCCTCCGAGACCATCACCGTCGACGTGAAGAAGCGCAGCCTCGCCTCCTATGACGTCGAGGGCAAGGGCACCTTCATCCTCGATGGCGACTACCATTTCACCATCGGCCATAACGCCCATGAGGCCAACAACAACGTCCTCACCAAACTCGGCTATGGCGACAAAGTCGACGAAGCGGGCAACGCCTCCCTCGTCGCGACCTGGTCCGTCCCGAACGTCGATGACGTCACCGCGGCGACCTCGGAGGAGACCGGCTACCGCATCGGCAACGCCTTTGCCCACGCCGACCTCAACCGTTATGAAGGAACCGCCGACCAGAAGATCACCTATTTGACGCGCTCCGACTGGAACAACACCTTCCCCTCCGCCCCCGTCTCCCTCAAGATCAACGACAAAATGTGGGCGGATGGCCTCGACTATAGCGCGTCTTCCCGCGACGCCCGCGTCCAGAAGATGATGCAAGAGCATTATGCGGAATACGTGGGCAAGGAAGTTCCCGCGATGGGCGTGAAGCTCGATAGCCCTATGACCACCGTGATGCTCCGCACCGTCGACGACATCAACGACGAGCGTTACGACAAACTCGTCTCGCAGGCCTCCTACGACGAGATGACCAATCTCATCTATAACGGCTTCCACGTGACGCAGCCGATCGCTTCCATCGCCCTTCCTTCCACCAAGGACGAAAACGGCCCGCAGGGATTCACCGCGAGCCTCGTCGGCGGCGAAGAAGGCGCCCACGGCATGGCCTATACGTCCGAAGACGTCATGGCGAGCACCCGCAACGTCGAACTCCTCAAACGCATGGGCGAATGCATCGGCGAAGATTGCCTTAATGCTGGCTACGCTGGCCTCTATGGTCCGGGTTCCAACATCCATCGCAATCCTTACTGCGGCCGTAACTTCGAATACTATTCCGAAGACCCCGTCCTTTCCTCCAAGTTGCAGGAGCACGAAGTTCGTGGCATCCAATCCAAGGGCGTCTACGTCTTCACCAAGCACTTCGCCCTCAATGACCAGGAATCCGGCCGTTATGGCTTGAGCACCTGGGCCAATGAGCAGAGCATCCGCGAGCTCTACCTCCGCGCCTTCGAAGGAACCGCCCTCGGCGGTGGCATGGGCGTGATGAGCAGCTTCAACCGCATGGGCGTCATCTGGGCGGGCAGCGACTACTCCTTGATGACCACCGTCCTCCGCAAGGAGTGGGGCGTCCAAGGCGCGGCCATCACCGACTGCTCCGTCTTCGCCTCCTACATGGATCCCGCCGCCGGCGTCCTCGCCGGACAGGACCTCTGGGATGGCAGCTGCAAGAAGGGCGACGCGATGGCGACGCTCGACAAATACGCGAACGACCCCGTCATGGTCCGCGCCGTCCAAACAGCCACCAAGCACATCGTCTATAGCATCTCGCACTCGCTTGCGATGAACGGCTACGTCGACACGACCTCCATCGTCGTCTCCGAGGAATGGTACCTCGTCGCGACGAAGGCACTCGCGATCGTCTGCGGAATCCTCGCGGGCGGCTCGCTGGTCATGCTCGGCGTCACCATCTACCTTAACGGCAAGAAACGCAAGCAAGCCTAGCCCATCGTCCTAGCCACTCCGCTTATCCTTTCACGGGGTGGCTTTCTTTTTGGAAAAAAGGGGGTTTTTGCGGTGGGTTTTCAGCAAAAAGAACCGCTACAACGAACCCTTATTTCCATTTTGAGATAATAAAATCATCCCGCGTACGTAGGAAAGCGCATGCGAAATAAACTGAAAAAGAAATGCGTTTCATAATCATGCTTGCAGGTGCTTTTATGAAAATCGCGAAACTGACAAGACGCTTTCTTGATTTCTCGTAAAAAGTTCAGAAAGTATCCGTGGTCCGCGCTATCCGCGATGGGCTGGCGACGTTGATCCCCATCTTCATCATCGGGGCGTTTGCCCTGGCGTTCAAGTTCTTCCCCGTTCCCGCAACCAAGGTTTTATCAAAACGTTCTGGGAGGGGATGATCATCCGCATTTTCGACTTCGCCTACACGGCGAGGTTTGGAATGCTTTCGGTCTACGTGACCTTCTCCAGCTCAGGCGCCTTCACCCGCATCAAAAGCGATCAACACACCGTGTACGTCGGCGCGATCTTCTCCTCGCCATTGACGACTTATCTATGGGTCAGACGACGTTGTATTATCTGCGGGAGAACCTCTTCGACGTCATCAAAATCGACGGCTCGTTGGTCAAAGGGCTTTCGAATTCCCAAATTGATACGAGATCGTCTCATCCTTCGTCGAGCTCGCCGATAGACTCTCCCTCGACGTCGTGACGGAATTCATCGAAAGCAAAGAAGAAAAGGAATTGCTCCACCAGATGGGCTGCAACAAATGCCTAGGCTAGCTTTATAGCCCTGCCGTGCCATTAGAAAAATCCACGGAAGAAGAACTCTAAGGAAAAACTCCTCCGCTTTCATCGTTCCATTTTAAAAAGAAGGGGTTTTTGCGGTGAAATAAAGGGAGTTTTTGCTAGGGAATACTTGAAGATACGCAATAAAAACCCTCGCGCGAGGCGAGGGCAAGAAGGAAGGATGCGGTTAGTTTTGCTGCTTTTTCTTCGCGGGCAGGAAGTTCGCGATGACGATGAACAAGGCCAGAATCGCGAAGAGGATGAGGAAGGTGAAGAAGAGGGTGGTCGCGTTGCCAGCCACGATCTTGTCCCCGGTGAAGAAGGGGGCGGGGTTGGTGACGTCGGCAAGCGGAAAGCAAGCTAAGCGCAGGTGGCTGCCTAGCCCCAGCCCAAACAATATCGCGGTGACGATGCCGAGGAAGGGGAGGGGGAAGAAGGCGTCCACGATGGAAAGCGCGCCGCCTGCGATCAAGAAGATCAACGTGATGTAGGAGGAGTCATCGAAGCGGATGTTCCCGCCGAGGACTTGGCGGTCCAAGGCGAAGAAGATGATGCTCGCGATGACGGCAAGAAGCCCGCCGCATAGCTCCAGATAGAAACGAAGCGGCTTATGGAGGAAGAGTTTCCCAAACATCTTATTTAGCCTCCTTTTTCTTTTCTTTGATAAGGAAGACCCCGTAGGTAGCAAGCGCGCCTAGGAGCAAGGCGCCGAGGCTCGCGTCGATGGCGATGATGGCGACTTTCCACCATTCCATGGCGTTGCTGACCACGGTATCCTCGCTGAGCCCGTTGACGATGTTGCTACGGAGGTAGCTATAGAAGAAGTTCTTGGCCTGTAGGCGAAGCTGCTGCCAGACGTAGCCGTCGCGGCTACGGGCGAGAAGCGCGCGGACTTCCTCGCTGCGGGCGGAGTCGTTGTTGAAGAGGGTGGTGCCGGCGGTGATGGCGTCGGCGGTGAAGATGTAATTCTTCGCGTCCTTGGAGGAGTCGGTGATCGAGATGCCCTTGAAGCCCCATTCGGTGCGGAGCAAGTCGGTCATCAAAGGCCTGCAAGAGGAAGTGGGGACGACGCCGATGCGGTTGAAGCTGCCCATGTTGGCCATCGCGCCGCCGTCGGTGAGGGCGCCCTCGAAGGCGCGGGCGGGGCCTTCGCGGAGCATCTGCTCGGTCATGAAGGTCGCCACGCCATGGCGGTTGGTCTCCTGGTCATTGCCAAGGAAGTGCTTGAAGGCGCCTAGCAGCCCCTTCTCGCTCATCGCCTTGCCCTGGTCCCTACCAGCGAGATAGGAGAGGTTCGAGTCTTCGGAATAATATTCGAAGTTACGGCCGGAGTAGGGGGTGCGGTGCATGTTGCATCCGCCGCCATAGACCATCGAGATGCCCGCGTAGACGGCGTCCTCGGCAAGGAATTGCCCACGGAGCTTCAATAGCTCATGGGAGAAGCTCGCCGCGGCGAGGGTCTGCGAGGGGTGGAGGACGCCTGCGGTCTGCAAGCCATCGGGGCCATCGCAGGAGGTGTTCTTCGGATAGCTCACGGACTCGATCGCCTCGTTGGCCATCTTCTCGCCCGGAATCTGGGCGAGTTCTTGCAAGCTCAGCTGGTCGAGGAAACTGTTCCAGGCTTCGTCGTCCTCATAGGCGACGTTGGCCATGGAGATGAATTTCTTGCCATTGTTCTGGCCGAATTTGAAGGAGGATACGTCGGGGGCGTCCGCGGGCTTCTCATAGAAGGACTCGAACGCGGTCATGTACTTGCGGATGACGCCCGAGGCATCGTCGCTCGCCTTTAGCCCGACGACGGGGTCGGGGTAGGAGTTCCAGTCGGCACGGGTCATGTAGTCGACGGCGCCGGGGATGAAATGGTTCACGTCGACGTCTTGGAAGTGGTTGGAGACGACCTGGCCGGTGACCTCGTTCTTCGCGTGGCTTTGGAGGTCGCGGCTAGCGAGGTGCTCGAGGTGGGCGAGGCTAGGATTGCCCGGCGTGGGGTCGCCTGCTTCGTCGTATAGTCCGCCGATGCCGCGCTTAGCAAGGGCGTTATTGAGAGCGTCATGGGAGGATTCGCCGATGGCGAAGACGTAGTCGCCCTCGTCAAAGACGTAATTGCCTTTCTTCGTGGGGTCGGCGGCGTTATCGACGCTCGCGTCATAGGAGGCGAAGAGGTAGTCGTCGGCGGTGATGGTGAGCGTCTGGCTCGCGCCAGGGGCGAGGAGGTCGGTCTTCTCGTAACCGATGAGGGTCACCGCGCTCTTCTCGAGGCCGTTTTCGATGTAGGGGACGTTCACGTAGAGGGGAACGCTGTGGCGGCTGCTCGCGGATGCGTGGGTGTTCTTGACCGTGACCTTGGCCTCGACTTTGTGGCTCGCGCGGTCCCAAGTGAGACTGTCGAGCGTCTTGGAGAAGGACGCGTAGCTAAGGCCATACCCGAAGGGGTAGACGACTTCCGCGGCGTAGTCCCAAGCCCCGAGGCTTGCGACCGAACCTTTGGCCGCGTTGGCGTTATGGATGCCTTGGACGAGGTCGGCGTAGCGGGTCTCGTAGTACTTGTATCCGCTATAGATGCCCTCGGCATAGACGAGGTATTCGCTATGGTAGAGGTCGACGAGGTCGTCGAATTTGAAGCCGCCCCAGTTCGGCATGGCCGCGGAGGACTCGATCTTCGTCGGGTAGAGGTCGACGAGCCTGCCCGAAGGCGAGAGGGAGCCATGGAGCATCTTCGCGACGCCTTTGAAGCCATAGGAGCCGGGGAAGGCGATCCATAAGGCGGCATCGGCGTATTCCTCGATCCAGGACGTCTCCATGACGTAGCCGGTATTGAGGAGGACGATGACTTTCTCGAATCCTTGCGCCTTGACGAATTCGAGCGTCTGGCGCTCTTTTTCGTGGAGGCTAAGCTCGGGGACGCCATCGTTATCGACGAGGTCGAGGTCGTTCTCCTCACCGCCATAGCGGCTGAAGACGACGATCGCGGCGTCCTTATACCCCGCCATGTCCGCGGGGTCGTAGATGGAGGGATCGACTTCGGCGATGTCCTTGTTGCCGGCTTGGTGGCCATTCGCCTCGATCTTGTCGAGCACTTTCTGGTTGAGGGAGAAGCCATCTTCCTTCAGGGCCTCGACGAGGGAGAAACCGCTATTGCTCGGACCGCCGGAACCGCCGTGGTAGTTGGGGCGGAGGGCGGCGTTGCCAAAGAGGGTGATGTTCGTTTTGGTTAAGGGAAGGGCGTTATTTTCGTTGCGGAGCAAGACAGAGCCTTCCTCAATCGTGCGGATCTCGTAGTCGATTTCCGCCGCGCGGTAGGCATCCTTGGACTCGTAGGCGCTTTTGTATTTGCCAACGTCGGCAGGGCCGCCCGCGGTGATGCCAAGGAACAGGTTCACGTCGCCTTCGCGGTCAAACGCGAGGACGGACATATAGGCGGCGACGGGCAAAACGAGCCCAAGCGCCGCGGCCACGCCCTTAAAAATATTGGATTTGGCCATGATCGATTAAGCCTTGAGTTCGTTGGTGATGTCGATCCAATCCATGATGCCGGTGTCGGTGGAGGCGTAGGTGGACTTGATGGTGATGGTGCGCGCGGCGAGGTATTCGGCGCCGGTGTCGTATTTGGTCTCGGACTTGATGACCGTGCCGGTCCCTTCTTCATTGATGCCCATGACTTTATCCGTCCAGTGCTCCTTCATGGTCGAGGTCCAGTTGTCGGTATCGATGAAGCCGTTGTCGTCGCTGGTGCCGAAGATGCGGGTCGGGGCCTCGAAGGTGACGACGAGGGTCTTGTCGTCGAGATCGTCGACTTTGGAGGTGAACTTGCCCATGTAGGAGATGAGGCTATTGGCGTTCTCGTTGCCCTTGGCGGCGTTGCCTTCCTTGGGGAGCTCGATGGCGGTGAAGGTGGAGGAGGAGATGGAGAGCTTGTAGGTGTTGTTGTCGTAGAGCTCGAGCTCTTGGAAGCTGAAGGTGGTGAGGTAGTAGTTATACTGCGGCCTCATGTTGTTGTAGCTCATCTTGGCTTGGGTGAGGAAGGCGTTTTGGACTTTGGCTTCCTTCGCTTCGGGGGTGACGGAGCAATTGGCGGTTCCGCCGTTTCCACCGCAGGAAGCAAGCGTCGCTGCAGAGACAAGAAGGGTGATCAGATTGAGTTTTTTCATAATTCTCCTTTTGCGGGCGTTATGCCCGTGATGTGCTCCCATTCTAAGAAAGTAAGGTCACGCGCGAGAGGATGCGTCTTTTTCTGTCCGCGCGAAAGCAAAAACTGCGAAGAAAAAGCGCCTTCCTCATGGCTTGGAAGACGCTTTGTGAGCCTTTATTTTTGGAAGGTGATGACGACGCGAGCGCCCGTTAAGGGGTAGGCCCCATCGGTCAAGGCGGACCCCTCGACGCTTACGACCATCCCGAAGGAATCGTCGAGGCGGAGGGTGCCTCCGGCAGGGCCATCCACGGTCAACGTGCCATCTTCATAGCTGAGGGCGATGTTTCCTCGCGGCGAAGGGGCTAAGGCGCGGAAGTTCCCTAGGACGGGGCTAGGCGAGACTTCATAGGATGCGTAGCCTCCGTCGGTGGGGACGATGCCCGCATAGTACTTAGCCATCGCAAGAAGCGGGCCACCCGACCAACCGTGGTTGACCGTGCCGTCTTTGGGCTTTGGGCTCCAGATTTCCCATAACGTGGATTCATCGTAGTCGATCATCGGCTGATAACGGTCGAGGATGCGGGCCTTGAGCTCCTCGAGCCTTCCCATCTTGCCGAGGGCTTCCTCGACGTAGCGCTCCATGTAGGGCGAGGCGTTCTTAGTGGAGACGAGGATGTTCGTCACGTCCTCGTAGTCCTCCTTTTCCGCAAGGCCCGAGAGCACCGCGAGGGCGTTTCCGCGGTCGTCATAGGCTCCTTCTTTGGAGGCGAATCCCTTCTGCTTGCGGAATTTGGGCGCGAAGGCGGCTTTGATGCGTGGCATCCTCTCTTCGAAGAAGGCTTGGTAGGAAGTGTTCCCGATGCGCGCGCCGAGGTCGTTCAGGCTCTCACACGCCCAATAGTACCAGCCGTTTTCCATCAGGTCGTTGTCCATGCCCGAACCCCAGTCGGTCCATTGGAACGTGCCGTCGCGGTATTGGACCGAGCCGTCTTCGTTCAAGTTCCACTGGGCGAGGTAATGGGCAAGGATCGGATAGGTGAGGCGGACCGTTTCGATGTCGCCGGTATGGCGGTAGTATTCGGAAAGCGTCAGGGAGAAGGCGAGGTTCTGCATCGGGCATTCGTTCGTGGTGGTGGAAGGCCAGCGAAGCGGGAATATCCCATCTTCTTTCGCCCAGCCCGATAACGTCAGATAGGTCTTCTTGAGCATCTTCCAGCCGTCCTCGCCCATCGTGTAGAGGGCCTCGCCGATTTGGTTCGCGGAGTCGCCCGCATAAGGGGAGCGCTCGCGCTCAGGGCAATCCATGAAGGTATCGCGCATGCAGATGCGGAGGGTGTTGCTGGCTTTGCTCCAAAGGCTGTTCATGTCTTCGCTTTCGCACTGGAAGTATCCGACTTCCACCGCGTCATAGGCGGTGCGGCGATAGCCGACTTTCTTGAGGGTGACTCCCGCGGGCAAGTCCAAGATCAACGTCGAGCCGCTCCTCCAATAGAGGTGCTGATAGGCGTTATCGCCTTTCTTGCAAACATAGTCGTCCATCAACGAGACCCTGTTTTGGGTGCGGTAGGTGTTCGTGTAGAAGCTGATGCGCTCGCCGCCTTCTTTGGCCTCGACCTCGAAATAGGGGAGGAACTGCATGTTTTCCTTTAGGCGGAAGGCGACGGTGGTGGGCTCGCTGATGCTCTTGCCAAGGACCTCGTCGAGGTCGGTGGCGTCTTGGATCTCCTCATAGGTGAAAGCGGGGATGTCGCCGAGGTAGAGGTCGCCAAAGGGGGCGTAGCCAGGAAGCGCCACCTCGGTTGCCTCCGCCCAGGCGGAATCGTCATAAGACGGGCTAGCGAAGTCCTCCTCAAGGCGCGCGTCATAGTAGATCTCGCGCTCGGAAAGGAAGGTGGAACGCTCGCGCTCTGGATATTCGCCCGTTTGGGAAAGGACGCGGATATTGCGGTAGCTTTCGAGCCGTTTTACCTTGGTGCTCGAGCCGCTGGAATAGGTCTTGCCATCGACGTCGAGGTCATAGATGAGGCCAGCCGCGCCCGGGTCGACCGAGGCGTTGCCTAGATGCGCCCAATAATGGACGAGAATGGCCACGACGTTATCGCCTTTCTTCAAGAAGGCGGTCACGTCGATGTCTTGGTAGAAGGAATCCACTTTCGTCGGGCCGCGCTTCAAGACGGCGTCGATCGCGGCGACTTCCCCGTTGACGAAGACGGTGGCCTTCGATTCGGCGGAGAGGTGGAGGATGGCGCTTTCCGGCGCCTTATCGAGGCTTATGTGGAAACGGAAGGCGACGTGGGTGTCGGCGATGGTCTTCTTCTCCCAGATGTATCGGCCTAAGAAGGCGTGCTTCTTCAGGCTATCGAGGTTACGGACATAGGGGAGTCCTGTCCGGTCGGGGAGGGTATGGTCGAAGGAGTCTTCGCTTTGGCTGGTGGAAACCTCGCTGGAAGAGGAGGATTCCGTAGGGGAGGAAGAGGGGAGGGAAGGCTCCGAGGCGGAAGAGGCTCCTTGCCCGCAGGAAGCGAGCAACAGGGCGCATAAGGCGAGAGAATAAGAACGGTTCTTCATATAGGTACCTGCTTTCGCCTTCATCATATCCGCGCGAGGGACTTAAACGCGCCTCGCCCCAAAAATTGTCGCGCGACGTGCAAAAACTGAACGATTCAGGATGCCTTTGACGTATAATGGAGAATATGAAGAAATATTCGGTCGCCATCGTGGAAGACGAGGACGTCCACGCTAAGACACTTGAGCAGTTCCTTACGGACTTTGCCGCGGAAGAAGGCATCGACTTGGCTTTTACCCGTTATGGAAGCGCCATCGACGCCGCCGAGGACTACAAAGGCCAGTTCCAAATCGTGTTCCTCGACATCATGATGCCAGGGATGAACGGGATGGAACTCGCTAGGGAAATCCGCCAAAGCGACCCGCGCGTCTGCCTGATTTTCGTCACCTTCCTCGCCCAGTTCGCCTTGGAGGGCTACGAAGTCGAGGCCACCGATTACCTGCTCAAGCCGCTTTCCTATCCGGAATTCAAGCTCAAGATGCACCGCGCCTTTTCCAAGACTAGCGGCGAGGATGCGCCCGTCCTTCGCTTCCAATCCCATGGGGGGTTCCTCATCGTCCCCATCGAGGAAATCCAGTATTGCGAGACCAGCGGCCATTCCGTCATCTACCACGCCACCTCCGGCGATTACCGCAAGCATCAGCCCATGAAGGAGGCCGAGAAGGCCCTGCAGGGGATGGGGTTCCTCCGCATCAATTCCTGCTATTTGGTCGCTCGGCGCGAGATCGTCGGCGTCGAGAGCCGCTTTGTGGTGCTCCGCAATGGCGAGCGGCTGCTCATTTCGCGGCCGCGCCTATCCGCGGTCGTCCAAGAGCTCTCTTCCCTAGGAGGAGAGGATAAGGCATGATCCTTCCGTCGCTTTTCATCGAGTGGCATACCTTCAATACCTACTATGTGCCCTTATATATCTGCCTCGTCTTTGAGATATGGGGCAGTTCCCTTTTCATGCTCGCTCCCTTCCACAGGAAGCGGTTTTGGGGCCTACGCATCGCTTTCTGCTCCTTAGCAACGATCGGGCTTGCGATTGGGCTAGGGTATTTCCGCGCCGCGTTCCCGGACTCCATCGGGGTGCGCATGCTTTGCGCCTACCTTCTTTACTTAAGCGTCCTGGCGACGGAATTCTTCGTCTTCGATGGCAATTCCGCCGACCTCGCCTTAGCCTGGATCGCCATCATCGCCATCCGCGAGTTCGCCGATGGGGCGGATACCCTTATCAAAATCGCCTTTGGGGTGCCCTCGGGGATCCTAGGCTATAACGCTTCTTGGCCAGGATACGTCAACGGCATCGTCTTTGACCTCATCCACCTCGCCTTCCAAGTGCCCTTAGGGATTTTCTTCGCCCGTTACAAGGGCTCGGAGCAAGGCAAGGCCATCGCCATCCGCACCATCTTGATCTCCACTCTCCTCATGTTCATCACCATCGTCACCAAAAGCGTCATCGTCAGCCACTCGGGCGAATCGACGTCCCTATATGCCGCATCGGTGTCCCTGACGGCGCTATTCTCGCTTTTGACGCTATTCCTACGCATCGATACGATCCTCGGCTCGAAGAAGCAGCGGGAGCTCGATATCGCCAATGCCGTCTTGGCCTCCCAGCAACGCCAATTCGAGGAATCCAAGCAATCCATCGCCCTCATCAACGCCAAGGTGCACGACATCAAGCACCGCATCGATGAGTTCGGGGACCGCGTGGCCGCGGATACGCTCGAGCAGCTGAAGACCTCGGTTGAGATCTATGACCGCCCCTTCCACACGGGCTCGCAGGTCGTCGACACCATCCTCTATACCAAATCGCTCGATTGCGAGGCCAAGGGCATCCGCCTTTCGGCCATCGGCAACGCCTCGCCCATCCATTTCATCCCATCCAGCAAGCGCTTCTATCTCTTCTCCAACATCCTCGACAACGCGATGGAGGCGACCGCATCCATCCAAGACCCCTCTCTTCGCTTCATCGGGTTTTCCCTTCGAAAGGAAGGCGGGCATTTCCTCATCGAGGAATATAACTACTTCGAGGGCGAGCGCTTCCGCGACGAGGAAGGCTTCAAGACCCCGAAGAAAACAAAAAGCGGCCATGGGCTTGGCCTAAAATCCATTCGCGCGATCGCGGAGGAATACGGCGGGAAGGTCGAGATATCCATCAAGGACAATATGTTCTTCCTGACCGTGTCCTTGCCTTTACAGTAAGTGCTTCTTCAGCCAATCCGCGGATACCCTCGCCGAGAGGATGGGGTCTTTTCCGGCGTAGTTGCGGTGCTGCTCGAGGATGATGGCGTCCACGCCGAGGGAGATGGCTTTCTCCGCGTAGGCGGCGATGTTCATCGAGCCGCTTCCTAGCTCGATCGCGTCTGCCTTGAGGATGGGGGTCATGTAGGGTCCCTTCTTGCGGCAGCCGCGGTCGCAGATGTGGTAGAGCTTTATCCTGCTTCCGAGCTTGTCCATCCAGGAAAGGGGGTCGGCCCCGGCGTCAAGCGCCCAATAGGAGTCGAACTCGAAATTGACCCAATCGGGGTTGAGGCCTTCCAAAAGCATCTGCAAAACGGTGGATTCCGGGGAGAGCCGCTGGAACTCGACGGAGTGGTTATGGTAAAGGAAGGACACCCCTTCGCTTTTGAGCTTGCGGCCGAGGCGGTTGAGGCGGACGATGAGCTTCCCGATTTCCTCTTCGTCGTCATAGGGAAAGCGGTAGAGGCCCGTGAGGACGACGTACTTCGGGCCATAGGTGGCGATGTCCTCTTGGACGAGAAAGAAGTTCTCCTCCAGGGTCTTGAGGTCTTCGTGGATGGAAATGGGGGAGAGAGACGATTTGTTCAGCAGGCTTTTCCAATCGAGCGATTGGCTGCGCTTGATGCCCATACCCGAAAGCGTTAGCAGCGCACGGGCGATCATCGGGGTTTTATGGATCATGAATCCATCGAGCTCAATGTGGCGGAACCCCGCCGCGCCGAGTTCGCGCAAGGCGCGCTCCGCGGAGTCTTCGTTACGGAGGATGCTGCCTAATTGAAGCTGTTGGATGCCATAGGTCGTCATAGCCACACTTTACGAGGGAGAAGCCTTCTTGGAAAAACAGAGGCAAAATCTTCTTCTTTGGCGACAAAAACTGTCGCTGAAATCGGTTGATGTTTTTAAAAACGTAGGGCTTTTGCAGTCCTTTTTTGGCCTTTGCGTCCGATGGGCAAAATTGCCTTGAGTTTCCCCGTTTTTCAGCGTACTTCGTCAATCCGCCTAGTTTAGCGAGCGGTTCCGTTATCTAACGGCGTATTTCAGCCGCTTATATGCGCATATGGTGCAGGGCGTCGCTTTC
>JAFSVB010000063.1 GCA_017450325.1 Bacilli bacterium
ATACCAAGATGCTTATATCCTAGGAATAAACGAACCATTGGAATCCTACAAAGGAATAGTCATCGCTATCATTCAAACAGAAGCTCAATCATGGGATGGAATACTTCCAACGGACAATGGAGGGGTTATTGTTGGTACGACCTCGTTTCCAATAATCAAAAATGGAGTCCAAAGGAATATTTGCAACGCACGGACGCAGTTCTGAAAAAGGACAATGTCTTTAGAACTTTCATCACGCTTCTGCGCGAGGTCAAAGAGAAATACGATCC
Organism: Bacilli bacterium; assembly: GCA_017450325.1. Lineage (GTDB taxonomy): Bacteria > Bacillota_I > Bacilli_A > RFN20 > CAG-826 > Alloenteromonas. The sequence goes on from JAFSVB010000063.1 coordinate 270, forward strand.
AGCCTTCGTCAATGGCCTTAAGAAGAAGCTTTGGATACTGATGGCGAAAGCTCTCGAAGCCAAGAAGGATCGCAGCGGCATCGAAGAAAGGTTTGACGCAGGCGTTACCTATCTAGAGGCGAACGTTTGGGCCAAAATCGACTAAGTTCATGAGTCGAAAGGATCTTGGAAACGTTCAGCAGCCATTTGGCGTAGGCGCTCCATCGGAAAGGAGCTATGCCTCCGTTTTCCAAAAGAACTCATCCGTAACTGGTTTTGCTCTTTATATCGATGCTTTATAAGGATAAACAAGAAAAGAGCCAAAAGTTACAACATAAAAATGTAAATTTCATAACATCTATTGTAAATTTTATAATTTGACATAGCGTTTTTGCATTTTCGCCCTTAAGATTTACCTTGAGGAACCAAAGATGACTTTACTAGAATGCAGAGAAAAACTCGGTTGGACCGCAAAGAGGGCATATACCTTTTTAGGCCTATCTCCCCAAACCTACCGGAAATACGAAGAAGCAGATGAAGAATTGATGCAATCTGCCCGTTACCAAGAATATCAATCCAAACTTTCTTCTGAGCTTACCAAAAACTACATCATCGACTCCACGACCGACGACTTTGCTTTCTTACGGGAAAGGCATGCCTATTTCATCGATAAAAGCTTGCTCATAAAAGAAATCATCGAAACCGGCCAAACATCCATACTCCTCGCCCGCCCTAGGCGCTTTGGGAAGAGCTTGAACCTCTCCATGATCGCTCACTTCTTCGACCAATCATCCAACCCAAGGCTCTTCGATGGTTTGGCGATCTGCCAAGAAGAAAGCATCGTCCAGCAATACCAAAACCAGTTCCCTGTTATTTTTCTCACCCTCAAGGACGTAGAAGGCGCGTCCTTTGACTTATTCCAGGAGCAGCTCGCGGACGCCATATCTTTCGCAATCGCGAAATTCCCAGAAGTCCTCTCTTCTGATAAGGTCGAGGAGGTACGGCGTCTTACTCTAAAGCGTTGCCTTGATAAAAAGGGCTCCATCGGAGACCTTAAGACATCTCTATTAACCCTCTGCGCTTCCCTCCAAGCCCATTATGGAAAACGAGCGGTCCTTCTCGTCGACGAATACGACGCTCCACTGCAAAAAGCATCCGAGCAAGACTACTATGACGAAGCCCTCGACCTTATCAGTGGTCTCCTCTCCGCGGCCATGAAGAGCAATCCCTCTTTGGAGCGCGGTATCCTAACTGGTTGCTTACGCATCAGCAAAGAATCCGTCTTTACCGGGTTAAACAACGTATCCGTATATACCCTTTATGACGCTCGGTTCCAATCCTTCTTTGGCTTTACGGAGGGCGAGGTAAAAAGGCTGCTTTTGGATTATCACTTAAGCGAAAAGGCCGAGGAAGTGCGTCGTTATTATGACGGCTATCCCGCTTTGCAAGGAAACCTCTACTGCCCCTTTGACCTCATGCATTATGTCTCGGACCATATCGCAGATAAAAACGCAAAGCCTGGCTATTACTGGATGAACACCTCCGAGAACGAAATCATCCATGCTTTGCTGCGCCTCGCCCAAAACAACACCCGCGATGAACTTGATCGGTTAATCCTGGGCGAACCGGTTAAGAAGAGCGTCAACTTCCGCATGACCTACCGCGATCTCTACGCGGACCCCGACAATGTTTACAGCGTGCTCGTCGCTTCTGGTTATCTCGTGCCCAAGAAACAAGAAGAAGATTTCATGCATTTAGTCATACCAAACGAGGAAGTCCGTTATATCTTCAAGACCCAGTTCCAAAAATGGATTGAAGAACGCGCGGGCGAAGAAGGCAAAGAGGGAACCCTGCTACGCCTTCTCTTGCAGGGGCAGCTCAAAGAAGCGACCAAAAACTTTTCCTCCTTCTTATGGGACACGATTGGCATCCATGATTACAGCAGGCCAGAAGCTCAACGGGAAGCCTTTTATCATGGCCTATTGCTCGGGGTGCTCGGGGCAAACCGCGACAAACGTTACAAAGTCTACAGTAACCGCGAAGGCGGGAACGGCTTTCTGGACATCGCCTTGCTTGACGTCGAGGCGAACAAAGGCGCCATCATCGAATGCAAGTATGCAGGAGACGGTGATTTCGACTCGTCTGCGAAAAAGGCTCTAGGGCAAATCCGAGCAAATCGTTATGATGAGTTCTTCTATGGCTATCCAAGCGTCGCGCACATCGGTGCTTCCTTTTATCGCAAAGCCTGCCTATTTATTGAAGAAAACTAAGCGTTTTTGATTATAAAACTCAACTGTTTTTGCAGAATGTCTTAAAGCAGGACGCTATCTTATGTGGCGTTCCAGAAAACATCAACGGCCTAAGTCCAAAAACATCTCCCAAGCAACACAAGGAGCCACCCCATATGACCAACGCAACGATAAACAACCCCTACCTAGATACACTGAAGACCCTCCTTGGCAAAGAAGTCCTCGTCATAGTAGATCGCCCCTACGGAAGCGTGCATCCCAAGCATCCCAATATCCACTACTCCGTTAATTATGGATATATAGAACTAATGAAGGCACCAGACGGAGAATACCAAGATGCTTATATCCTAGGAATAAACGAACCATTGGAATCCTATAAAGGAATAGTCATCGCTATCATTCATAGAACCAATGATGTTGAAGACAAACTAGTGGTCGCCCCTAAAGGTATACCGTTCACGGATGACGAAATCCTATCCTCCGTGAACTTCCAAGAACAATACTTTGAATCCGTCATTGTTCGATAGAGAACCCTTCCGAACGGGTCAAGCGTCACTGCTGCTTAATGATGACTGTTGGCGGGGTTACCATGGGGCCAAACCCCGCGTGAACCATCGCAGAAGCAATCATCGCAGAAGCAGTCGCGGGCATACCAAAGGTATTCGCGATGCGAATCTTATTATTTTCGATCCAGTCCTTACGTTCTTCAGAGCTTTTTAAAATCTTTTTACCTGCATCGTTTTCAAATTCGACATCGGCAAGAATCGTGACAATTGTCTCAAAGATTCCAGATGGCACAAAGCCGATTGCACGAGTAAACGTTAATACGAATCCCGTGTCTGTTTCTTCCGAGCTGACCAACGTATCCACCGTCTCGATTTCTGCGTTTTCAGGATTATCCTGCTTCAAAACGCGGAGAACGTATTCCTTGACATAGTATTCTCCGGTTACGCGAACGCCCTTGATTACATCGTTTTTGCTTGCTTCCATTTTGCTCTCCTTTTTGCCCAGTCTTATGCTGCTACGGGCCTCTTTTCATATGAACGAATGCACGTATCGGCATCCTTGGTATGGGAAGATGGCTCAAATGCAGCAATAGTCTTTGGAAGAAGTTCTGAATTGAGGTCCCAAGCAATTGATTTCCTTCCCAGAAATCCAAAGTAAGAGTCGCTAACGAAAGGCTTAGGCTAGTTGCCGAGAGATAAATACTCGCTAATAGCGGCAACGACTGTTGTATTAAGACTAACGCCATCCTCTTCGCTTCTTGCGATAAGCCTTCGATGAAGAGACTTCGGCATACGCAAAGTAACCCTGCCGCTGACATCGTCTTCAAGACGCTTGATGGAAGGCATGGGGATTGTTTCACCTTGTTCAAGCATGTCTTCAAGGATCAGAGCCAAGGACTCTTTCGCTAGAGCAATAGCTTCCTCTGCGGTATCGCCCGCGCCGCCGGCATATGGAACATCTTTATAAATAACGCGAAAATAGGAGACGCCATCATTTTCTTCTACAAATAACTCGAACGGGTATTTTTCAATATCAATATTTTTCATATAACTACCTTTTGCGTATTCTATCAGTCTTCACCAGACACAATCTTACGAATGTCTTTAATGTAACAAGCCTTAACCTCCTTCACGTTGCCTAGTGGTATGGGATACATCTTTGTTTTGCCACTGGGGGTTGGAAGGTAGAACTTGGTGTGGCTTCCCGCGCCTTCCTCTACCCGCCATCCTAGTTGTTGTGCCAAACTGCGTAGTTCCTTTGGCGTAATATTGTTTGGAACTGGCTTAGATTGAAGGATTCGATATGCGAGTTTATCGTCAGTCGACATATGTCCTCCCTTCATTCATGACACTACATGTGGTGTCATAATCATATACTCCCATGGGCATGCGCGCAAGCAAAACGATACCCTTCGAGTGAAATGTGCCTTTTGCTTCTTCTATCCCCTGCCACAAGAATCGTCTACTGCTTCTTTAGCTCATCAAGCGTCGAAAGGAAGAGTTCTTTCTTCCAAAGTTCGAGGCTTTGTTTGTCGTGGATGAAACGTTGGACGTCTTCCTTTGCAGATTCATAGTCCACAGAAGCAAACCTTTCAGCGAGCATCTGCTTTACCGTTTCTAACGTTAAAGGCGCTTCTTGTAGAAAAACACCCGCATTTCTCAATTTATTTTCTAGATAAATAAGGTTTATAGGCGTGCCTTTGGCCGTATAGAAGAGGTAATCGTAATAGTCCCTTCCTTTAACGCGGCCTTTATATTCGCGGCAAAGAATCGCGTGGATCTTTCCCGCGAATAACGTTGCTTCGTCAAAGACCAGAACCTCATACGGCGAAGGCAGCAATCGATATCTTACTTCCGTAGAACCTCCCGAAGGATTATCAAGATCAACCCTGAACTTCACTTTTATCTTTTGATTTGAAGGGGCAGAGTTCTCGCTGCTCTTCGTTGGGAAAAAGTGCAAAAGCAACGTCAAGGTGTTTCCCTTGATGAAGGCACTTTGAACGTCGGATTGTTCGCCTTTGCTTTTTAAGGACATCTCTACTTCGATGCCCAAAGAGCGGAATTCCTTTTGCATCGCAGAAAAATAGTCCTCTAAGCGGAAGGAAGGATCCTTTGCAAGCAACGCGAAATCCAAGTCTTCGCTGAAGCGGTTTAGCCCATGGAACAAACGGAGGCAGGTACCGCCATAGAAAGCCGCTACATGGAAGAAGCCTGCTCGAGATAAGCCCGCTAAAGCGACTTCCTGCAAAATCTCTTTGATGGCGTTTTCTCGTTCTTCGGCATTCGTCGCTTGATACTTGCGTAGCATCGTTTCTAAAACTTCATTCATGGAGATACTCCTTTCGAATCCATTGGATCAATATCTTAAGGTTGGCCCGATGATAGAGCTTGGCTAGGCGCATCATCAATGCAAAGTCACAGGCTTCAAATTCCTCTTCATCGATGCGGTGGTCTTCAAATAATAGTTCCTTTAGTTCAGCGATATTCTGGACGACCCTCCACTTATATAGAGAGTCGCAGATCGCCTTTTCCTTGGAAGCAATCTTGACGACGTAATCCCCTTCTTCTAAAAGACCTACTCCTTCTGGGAAGGCTTCTGCAGGGATATCGCTGAACTCATAATATCCAAAGGCATTTTGAAAGACCTTGTTCTTCCGTACCTCAAAGGAAGCCGAGGTAATCGAATAAACCCGTTCAGGGATGAGCCCGTAATGAGATAACGCCCAATCAAAGCTAAGGTAAGAAGGCGATAACATCACCAGCGCGAGCAAATAAGGGCTCACCGTAGGATCCGTCTCGTATATACCGCGATGAATGCGAACCAACGCTCCGGCATCTGCTTCGCGCTTTATCTTGTCCAAAGGATTCGCATAATCACGGTATTTCTCCTTGAGCATATTGGTCGTGAATATCATATTTGCTCCTCCAAATACAATTATATTGGATTTCGCGGAGAAAAAAAGAATTATAAACGGCCTAGGAAGTCTTATGGCATCCAAATCATTTTGGGCTCCTTATCCACGCTTTTTCCGTAGCCTATATGGATTTAGATTCGTCTCTGACCTCGCCAACCACGTTTGCGACTCTATCGTCTTGAACGTCTAGATTTGGGATTGTCATTACAGTTTTATCGCTAGTCATTTTCCCCTTCCTTTCTAAGGAGAAGGGAATCAACGGATATCCCAAACTCTCTCGAATACCATAATAAGACCGCCAGTGATGGCTCGGCCTGCCCGGACTCATACTTCCAAACGGAGTTCTGAGAAACACCAAGTTTCTTCGCAACATCTGTTTGGGACATATGAGCCGTTTCCCGAAGCGATTTGAGATTGCTGCAAAGGATGAACGGGTCAAACGAAACGGCCTTACTTCCCATTGCTATTTCCTCCAGTGATCTCCCAATGCCCGTTCTTATCCGCGCCTACGCGGACGATTCTCCCCTTCTTCTTCAAGGAGTCCAAGGTTCGTGCCACCGTCTTCACGCTCTTCCCAAGCATCTCCGCGAGCTGCTCTCGGACAAGATTGGGATTCATGGCCAAAGCGCTTAGGACCGCGGTTTCACTCTCGCTCAACGCATCCGCGTTTACAGGGACATTTACAGGGACATTTACAGGGACATCCATTTCGCCAGTGCCTTCGTTGCCGTCCATAGCCAGCGGATTATAAGGGAGTTTGACGGTGAGAAAAGTGTCGGAAAACTCGAAGGCCTCGGGCCCGTACGCCCTCACGATGTCCTTGTTGCCCTTCCCAGTCTGGTCCGTCAACTCGACGTTGATGGCAATCTTCATCAGAGCCTCGTTCAACGGCTTGCTCTTCCCGCGCAGGAACTCATCCTTGCCCATGCGATCCAAAGGATTGCCGTGGCTCATGATCTCAAGATGGTCGTCATAAAGGTAAATCTGCGGGAACTGGCCGGTGTGGTAGGAATTGTGGAGGATCGCGTTCTTCCAGGCCTCGGTGAAGGCCTCCTCGTCGTAGAGGTACTCGTCGCGGCGCATGCCGTTGTCGAAATAGGTCCTAACGCGCCGCTCGACGGAG
>JAFSVB010000064.1 GCA_017450325.1 Bacilli bacterium
GAAGACCGCATCTGGGCCAACGCTGAAATCGGCAACATGATCACCGCGATCGGCGCCGGCATCCGCGATAACTTCGACGTCACCAAGATCCGTTACCACAAGATCGTCATCATGACCGATGCTGACGTCGACGGCGACCACATCCGCGTGTTGCTGTTGACCTTCTTCTACCGCTTTATGCGCCCGCTTCTTGAAGGCGGCTACGTCTACATTGCCCAACCGCCTCTATATAAGGTGGATTACAAGGGCAGCTCCTATTACGCCTATAACGACGCGCAGCTCGAGAAGCTTCGCAAGGAACTCAACCTCAAGCCTGGCTTCGCCTTCCAGCGTTATAAGGGCTTAGGCGAAATGGATGCCGAGCAGCTTTGGGAGACCACCATGGATCCCAAGGCGAGAAAGATGATCCGCATCACCATCGAGGATGCTGCGGAAGCCGAGGCGGCCTTCTCCGAGCTCATGGGTGACGAAGTCGCCCCGCGCCGCAAATACATCACCGAGAACGCGAAGTTCGTCAAGAACCTCGATATCTGATAAGGAGGAACGACAATGGATAACGAAGAAAAGATAATCCTCGAGGGCGAGGAAGTTGAAGAAAACGAAGACGACGTCGCCCAAGACGAAGCTCCTAAGGCTCCCTCCTTCTCCCACGAAGGCGCCCAATCCGAAGACGCTATGTTCGGCCACGAAGCCGCCGTTTCGGGCATCATCCCCGGCCTCATCGACCGCGATGTGACCCAGGAAGTCCGCACGGCCTTCCTCGACTACTCGATGTCGGTCATCGTTAGCCGCGCCATCCCCGATGTCCGCGATGGTTTCAAACCCGTTCAGCGCCGCATCATCTTCGGCATGAAGGAAACCAACATGCTTCCTTCCAAGCCCCACATGAAATGCGCTCGTATCGTCGGCGACGTCATGGGTAAATATCACCCCCACGGCGACGCGGCCCTCTACGGCACGCTCGTCCGTTTGGCCCAGCCCTTCTCCCTCCGCTACACGTTGGTGGACGGCCACGGCAACTTCGGCTCCATCGATGGCGACGAAGCCGCCGCTATGCGTTACACCGAGGCGAGGATGAGCAAACTCTCGCTCGAGATGGTCCGCGACCTCGATAAGGACACCGTCGATTTCGTCCCGAACTACGACGGCACTCTCCAGGAGCCAGAAGTCCTTCCTTCCCGCTTCCCGAACCTCATCGTCAATGGTTCGCAGGGCATCGCCGTCGGTATGGCGACCAACATGGCTCCGCACAACATGTCCGAAGCCATCGACGCCGTCATCGCCATCGCGAAGAACCCCGACCTCACCGCGGCCGACATCATGAACGCCTATCTCCCCGGTCCGGACTTCCCCTCCGGCGGCATCATTTTGGGACGTCAGGGCATCTTGGACGCCTATACCACCGGCACTGGCACCATCACCATCCGCTCGAAGTACCACATCGAGGAGATGGAGAATGGCAAATCCCGCATCATCGTCACGGAAATCCCGTATCAGGTGAACAAATCCGCGATGATTGAGGACATTGCCCGCCTCGTCCGTGAGAAAGTCATCGAAGGCATCACCGACGTCCGCGACGAATCCAACAAAGAGGGCATCCGCGTCGTCATCGAACTCCGCAAGGACGTCATTCCCGAGGTCGTCGCGAATAACCTCCTCAAGCACACCGCCCTCCAGACCAACTTCGGCATCATCAACCTCTGCTTGGAAGATGGCGCGCCGAAGACGCTTGGCATCGTGCCTCTTTTGAAGGACTACGTCGACTTCCAAGTCCGCGTCCTCACCCGCAGGACCCAGTTCCTTTTGGCTGAGGATACCCGCAGGCTCCACATCGTCGACGGCTTGATCCTCGCCCACGATAACATCGACGAGGTCATCCATATCATCCGTGACTCTGCGGACGATGCCGAATCCAAGGCCCGCCTCAACGAAGCCTTTGGGCTCTCCGAAGAGCAGTGCGACGCGATCCTGGCGATGACGCTGCGCCGCTTGCAGGGCATGGAGCAGAACAAGCTCCTCGCCGAAAAGGCCCAGCTCGAAGCCAACATCGCCGAATACAACCGCCTCCTCTCCAGCCGCGACAACATCGTCGAGCTCATGATCAAGGAAATCAGCGAAATCAAAGAGAAATTCGGCGATTCCCGCCTTACCGAAATCTCCGACGAGGCCGCGGATATCGAGAACGAGGACCTCATCCCGCAGAAGAACATCATCATCGCCCTTACCCGCAACGGCTATATCAAGCGCATGGACGACGATACCTTCTCCACACAGCATCGCGGTGGGCGCGGCCTCACTGGCATGAAGATGACCGCCGGCGACATCACCCGCCTCATCATCCATACCAAGACCCACACCGATATCCTCTTCTTCACGACGCTTGGACGCGTCTATCGCCTCCGCGGCTATCAGATCCCCGATTCCGGCCGCATCGGCAAAGGCGTCCCCGCCCAGAACTTCCTCAACCTTGATAAGGACGAGAAGGTCGTGGCGATCGTTCCTTGCGACGATTATCCGGAAGACAATTATCTCTTCTTCACCTCGGTGCACGGCATCGTCAAGCGCACCAGCCTCAAGGAATTCGCCTCCATCAACCGCAATGGCAAAATCGCGGTCGGCCTTAAGGAAGGCGACGACCTCTTCGACGTCAAGCGCACTAGCGGCGACTCCTATATCTCCCTCGGTTCCAGCGGTGGCAAGCTCTGCTCCTTCAAGGAGGACGAAGTGCGCGCCATGGGCCGTACCGCGGCGGGCGTCACCGGCATGGACCTCAAGGATGGCTCCATCATCGTCGGCGTCACCGGTTCCTTCGAGGGCGATAAATTGCTCGTCCTCTCGACCCGTGGATATGGCAAGATCTCCTATTCCACCGACACCGAAATCACCTTGGAAGACGGCACGACCCGTCATTATGACGGCTACCGCGTCACCAAAAGAGGCGCGAAGGGCGTCACCACGATGAACCTGACTCCGAAAAACGGCAAGCTCTGCTGCGTCCGCGCCGTCACGGGCGACGAAGACCTCCTCGTCGTCACGCAGTCGGGCATGGTCATCCGCACCCCGATCTCCGAAATCAAGATCGCCGGACGCAACACGCAGGGCGTCAAGATCATCAACCTCGACGACAAGACCCGCGTCGCCTCCATCGCCATCATCCCGCATTCGGACGAACCTGAAGAGGAATACGAGCCCGAAGAGCAGCCGATCGATGAGACCCTCGTCGACGACGCGCCCTTCACTCCCGACACCGTCGACGGCGATTCCGGCGAAGGAGAAGAATAAACCCGCTAGGCCCTATGAAGGTCTATATCAACTACAAACCCAAGAATCCCATGGACTCCTTTGAGGGAACGCGCTTGCGCAAGACCCTCAAGGGAGCCTGTGAAATCGTCGACATCAGCTGGGTGGACACCCCGCAGCAAGGGGTGGAAATCGCCCACTTCATGTCTCCGATGGATCTGCCTTTGCTCCGCCAGCAGAAAGAAGCGGGGGTGGCGACGGTCGTCTCCGCTTTCTATGCCGAAGATGACCCTAGCGCCAGTTTCCTCATGCCTAAAGGCGCCGAAAAACTCAATAAAAAGGCCTTGCTGATGCTCAATGAAGCCGACTTGGTCCTCGTTCCAAACGAGGCCGCGCTCGAGCTTGGGAGGCGCCTTGGCGTCACCTCAACCATCAAAGTCCTAGAGCCCGCGGTGCGCATGAACCGTTTCTTCAAACGCTCGACGGAAGCGAAGATCTTCCGCCGCTACTTCGGGGTGCGCCCAAGGGTGAAAACGGTGGTGGCCGTCGGCTCCTACGACGACATCAAGACCATCGCGTTCATCAAGAAAGTGGCCCGCGAATGCCCGGACCTCGAGTTCTATTTCTTCGGCGCGCACAACCGTTATGACGTCTTGCGCTTAGCCAAAAGCGCGGCCAGGATCCGCAGGACCCGCAACCTTCATTTCAAGGACGCGGTCCAAGATGACGTCTATCGCAGCGCCTTGATGGATTCGGTGGCCTATATCTCGAACGATTCCCTCCGTCCAGACCCCGTCGCCCCCTTGGAGGCGTTCGCGGCCAAGACGCAGGTGGTCGCCTTATCCTCGCCCTCCCCGAATCCGTTGTTGGTGGAGGGGGAATCGTGCTTCTTCTTCCCCTCTCCGGAAGCGATGGCGAAATACCTCGCATCATTGAACTATCCAGGCGCGAAGAGCACAATAGAATCCGCATATGCCATTGCAAAGGCGCACAACCTCGTCTCCTTTGGCACTAAATTAAAAGGTTATTACGAAGCGCTCGCTTCGGGAGAAAAACGATGATCGACATCAAACTAATCTTAGAAAAACCCGATTACGTCAAGGCAGCCTTGGCGAAGAAACTGTGGGAATTCGACCCCGAACCCATCATCGACTTGTCCAAGCGCAGGGTGGAACTCCTCAAGAAAGTGGAGGCCAACAAGGCGGAGCAAAACAAGCTTTCCGCCTCCGTTCCTGCCTTGAGGAAAGCGGGCGAGGACGTCCGTCCCATCTTCGAGAAAGTCAAAGCCCTTGCGGCCGAGAACAAGGCTGGCGAGGAAGAACTCGCCAAAATTGAAGCCGAATTGAAGGCCCTCGTGGAAGTCCTCCCCAATATGCCGGACGACGATTTGCTCGCTGGCGGCAAGGAAAACAACACCCCTATCTATCATTTTGGCGAGGAGCAGAAGTTTAACTTCACCCCGCGCGACCACGTCACCCTTTGCGAGATGTGCGGCTTAATCGACTATAAGCGCGCGGCGAAAGTGTCTGGAGCCGGCACCTGGATTTACACCAACCTCGGCGCTAGGCTCGAATGGGCGTTGCTCAATTACTTCATCGATAGCCACCTCGCGGACGGCTATGAGATGATCTTGCCACCCCACATCCTCAACTACGAATCCGGTTATACCGCGGGGCAATTCCCGAAATTCGCCGAAGACGTCTTCTGGCTCGAGGGAATGGAACCGCGTAAGTTCATCCTCCCGACCGCGGAAACGGCTCTTGTGAACCTCCATAGGAACGAAGTGATGCCCTTAAGCGAGCTCCCCAAGAAATACTTCGCCTACACCCCTTGCTACCGTAAAGAAGCGGGCAGCTACCGCACTGAGGAGCGCGGCATGATTCGCGGCTACCAGTTCAATAAGGTCGAGATGGTCCAATACACCACCGAGGAAGGCTCCGATGCCGCCTTTGAGGAAATGTACCACAAGGCGCAGAAGCTCGTCGAAGGCCTCGGTCTGACCTATCAGGTCGATAAGCTCGCGGCTGGCGATTGCAGCCACTCCATGGCCCGCACCTACGACATCGAGGTCTACATCCCCTCGATGGGTATCTACAAGGAAGTCTCGAGCGTCTCCAACGCCCGCGATTACCAGGCTCGCCGCGGCATGATCCGTTATAAGGACGAAAACGGCAAGACCAAGTACGCCCACACCTTGAACGGCTCTGGCCTTGCGACTTCCCGCGTCTTCCCGGCCCTCGTCGAGCAGAACCAAATGGAAGACGGCTCCATCCGCATCCCTGAGGTTCTCAGGAAATACCTGGGCGGTCTCGAAGTCATTCACCCCATCAAGAAATAACCGCGCAAAAGCCCGTTATCTCGTCTGAAATAGCGGGTTTTTCATTTAGTTTGGGCAGATTTTGTAAATATCCGCAGTTCCAGTGCAAACCCCGCAAAAGCCGATTATCTTTTTTGTTTTTCGCGCAAAACTCGCGTTTTGTGTTACGGAAACGCGCCTTTATAATTAGGGTTGGATCAAAGATTTATGAACCCGAATCAGTATTTTGC
>JAFSVB010000004.1 GCA_017450325.1 Bacilli bacterium
TATGTCATCGTCATATTCGATAGTTTGGTTGCCTTCATAAAGCATCCTCTTCGCAATGCGCTGCGTCGATTGGACGAGGTAGTATTTGATGGATTTCAGCTCGATGGAGTCTAGGTGCGACATGAAAGAAAGAAAGGCCTCCGAGACGGCGTCCTTGGATAGCTCGGTGTCTTCGAGGACCTGGTTGGCAACGTAATAGAGCAGTTTCTCGTAAAGGCGAAAAGCTTCAGAGCAGCATTCCTTGATCGCTTCGATGTTGCCTTTTCTAAGCGCTTTCGATAAACGTTTTTCTAATGGTTCCATATCCTCTTTCTTAATAAATGGGGCTCACGCTCGAATCCGTCATTTTCTGATTGCGCTTCATCGGTTGTATTCCGTGGTTCCGCAAAGAAGGCGCCAGTTTTAAATGGTTTTGGACTGAGTATGAGGACTGGCGGCCATTCTGCGCCCAAACATCAGTGGTTCATTGACATCTTGCTCATCGCCATCGGAAATGCGAATGGTCTGCAAGCACACCCTGGCTTTTGTTTTGACAGCTCCCAATATTTGTCTTTCGTCGTCCCGAACGATTCTACTAGCCTCATCCCTTCCATTTTTTCCAAATCGGCCCTGATGGTCTTGTAATCAGCTTCTCCTTGACCGTGATCAGCGAGCCGAGGGTCCCGACAATGAAGCCGATGGCGGTCTTGGTCGATACGCTCATTTTCCTCCTCGCTGCATATGACGAAGAAAGGCGCGGAAACTGCTCACTTATTATTTCCCGTCCAAGGATTTTTTCGCGTTTGCGATCGCCAGGGCCAGCCTTTTCTCGAATTCTTCCTTGGGCGGCATCTTGGTTAGGTATTGCGCGACACGGATGTCGCCCTCGTCCAAACCCATCAGCTTGACCGCCTCTTCGGATTTGTCGGCGCATAGGATGAGGGCGATGGGCTTGTTTTCCCCGGGCCGCATCTCGTTCTTTTCAAGATAGCGGAGGTAAAGTTCGATTTGCCCTTTGTCCGCAGGCTTGAACTTGCCGATTTTGAGGTCGATGACGACGAGCCTATTCAGGCCGCGATGGTAGAAGAGGAGGTCGATGTAGTAGTCGTCGCCGTCGAGGACGAAGTGCTTCTGCCTGGCGAGAAAGGCGAAGTCGCTCCCCATCTCCAGGATGAATTTCTGCAGCTCGGCGAGGATCGCGTTCTCCAAATCCTTTTCGCTGTAGGTGTCCTCAAGCCCCAAAAAGGAAAGCACGTATGGGTCTCTGAAGGCCACGTCGACGGACATCTCACCGGTTTCCCGAACCGCAAGGAGGTCGTTCTTTATGGTCTCTTCCGGCTTCTTCGAGATGGCGGTGCGCTCGTAGAGCATAGACTGAATGCGGCTTCTCAGCGTCCTGACCGACCATCCCTCTTTCATGCAGAGGGTGCTATAGAATTCCCTCTTCATTTCGTCTTCGATTGGGATTAGTGCAATGAAGTGCGTCCATGAGAGTCTCTGCGACCATGAGAGGATTAGGCCTTCGTCGGGAAATTCCTGATAAAGCTTTATCATGCGGTGAACGGAAGATTTATCAAACCCTTTGCCGTATTCCCGTGACATCCTACGTGATATCTCGAGGACGGCGCTTTGGCCATAATCTGGCCTCTCGCCGTGAAGAACGGTTTCCGTGATCGTCTTCCCTATCGACCAGTAAAGCATTACGATTTCGGAATTGATTTTGTTTGCTACTCGAATCCTTGCCTCCTTAATGAGGGCGGACACGGTCTCAAAAGCCTCGTCTATTTCGCGACTGCTGACTAGTTCATTTGCCATTGATTTTCCTCCGATTAAATTGTGGTATCAGCGATACCACTTTTTGAAAACGCACATCTCATCGATATTTTTTGGAAAACCGTTATTTATTCTCTTCTCGGAACGGGTCGTTTGCGGGGGTTCCCTTGAAGAGCCTTTCGACCTCCTCGACGCTGATGTAGTCGTCGATGGCTAGTTTCTTAATCGTATAGGCGATGAGACCGGCCAGCGTCTTCGGCTCGCAATCATCGGGGTAGCCAAAAAGGGTCGACAACTCCCATTCGCGCGCCTGTAGTGCAACCTTCATGACGTTTCTGGTGTGGCTGGGCGAGGCGGACGCGAACGGGTCGTTGTAGAGGAGCCAGTCGATGCTCACGGCGAAGATCTCTGACAGCCTTTTCAGCTGCTTCAGGTTCGGCTGGTACTCCAGGTTCTCCCACCTGGAATAAGACCCCATGGAGATACCGAGCTTCTTCGCTACGTCGGACTGCTTGTACCCATAGGATTTCCTGACTTCAATAAGGCGCTTCCACTTCATAAAAAAGCCTCCTTCTTATCGCGTAGATTATAAATTAGCCAAGACTCAAAAGAAATGGGTTGCGATAAATATAGTACCGAAAATTGCAGTTTACGATTAATTATACGTTTACATTCACGGATTGTGGTGCTTTAATATCCGTGTGAATTCATCACAAAGCGCAAGTTAGGAGGTGAAAATGGATGAAAACAGCAAATACAAAGCGGAACTCGAAGGA
>JAFSVB010000005.1 GCA_017450325.1 Bacilli bacterium
CCATCGGTATCGGCGTCGGTCATGATGATGATCTTGCCATAATGGGAGTCCTCGACGTCGAAATCGGCGCCTACCCCTGCCCCGATCGTCTGGATGATGGTGGAGAATTCGGTATTCGCACGCATGCGGTCCATCGGGACGCCATAGGTGTTTAGCGGTTTGCCGCGCAAAGGCAAAATCGCCTGATGGAGGCGGTCGCGGGCCGTTTTGGCGGAGCCGCCTGCGGAATCGCCCTCGACGATGAAGAGCTCGTTATTCTTATAGTCCTTGCTCTGAGCGGAGGCCAATTTGTCCGAAATGATCGCGTCGACCTTCTTCTGTTTGCCACTGCGGGCCGCTTCTTTGGCTTTGCGGGCGGCTTCGCGGGCTTGCTTCGACGCTTGGCATTTGCGGATGAGGTCCACCGCGAATTCCTTATGCTCGGAAAGATAATGGACGAGGTTCGAATAGACGAATTCCGTGATCATCGGCAGAATCTCGGGGGAGGTGAGTTTCTGCTTGGTTTGCGATTCATATAGGGAAAGGTTCTCGGGAACCTTGACGGCCACCACCGCAGTCAAGCCTTCGCGGATATCGTTTCCCTCGAGCTTCTGGTTCTCGCGGATCATGTCGTTTTGGATGGCCCAATCGTTCACGGCTTTGGTGATACCCGTGCGTAGGCCCGTCTCATGGGTGCCGCCATCGTGGGTACGGACGGCGTTGGCGTAGCTATAGACGTTCTCGTTATAGTCCTTGGCGCACCATTGCATGGCCACTTCCATCTTCACGTGGGAGGAATCATCCACGAAATGGACGATTTCGCCGATGGGCTCTTTGTTTTGGTCGAGGATGGAGACGTATTCGGCAAGGCCGGATTCGTAATGGAATTCCTCGGTCTTCTTCAGACGTTCGTCGATGAGGACGAAGGTGACGTTCTTGAGCAGGAACGCTTCTTCCTGCAGGTGGTTGGCGACGGTGTCCCACTTGAAATCGGTGGTCGAGAAAAGCGTATCATCGGGCAAAAACCGCACCAGGGTCCCCCTCTTTCTCGTCGTGCCGACGATTTCTAGGGGCGTCGCGAGGTGTCCGCCGTTTTCGAAGCGGATATGGTGGATGTTGCCGCCGCGGTAAACCGTGATATCCACCCATTTGGAAAGGGCGTTGACGACGGTCGCGCCGACGCCATGGAGACCCGCGGAGGTCTGATAGGCCTTATCCGAGAATTTGCCGCCGGAATGAAGCTTTGTGAAAATGATCTGCACGGCGGGCAGGCCCGTCGCTTTATGTGTGTCCACGGGAATGCCACGCCCGTCGTCCTCGACGGAGCACGACCCATCCTTATGGAGGGTGACGACGATCTTCGAGCCATAGCCATTCGCGGCCTCATCGACGCCATTGTCAACGATTTCCCAAATCAAATGATGAAGGCCACTGCTATTCGTAGCCCCGATATACATACCCGGACGTTTCCGAATGCCTTCCATTTCAGGGAGCAATTCGATATTGTCCGCTGTGTACTGCGTTTCCAAAATCTCGTTATCGGCCATATATTCGAAACAGTCTTAAGACTGCGGGTATTATAATGCAAACCAAGCGGAGTTCATAATCTCAATTTTGAGAAAAATGCGGCACATCCGCGATTTTCGATTCTATTTACTTTGTAAATAATTCCTTGGCGTTTCCCGCAATTGTTCTTTACAGAATCGCTCCTAAATGCCCCGAAAATCAAAATCATTCGCTTTTAGTCGCGCCACTGCTTAGAATAAGGCGTCATTCCAGAGGAGACTCATTATGAATATTTACGCGGTAAATATCGTCGTGGCCGTCGTCGTAGCGGTCGTATCTTATCTATTTGGTTCCATACCGACCGGCGTCATCATCGGCAAAGTGTTCTTCGGTGTGGATATTCGCACGGTGGGATCGAAGAATTCCGGCGGGACCAATGCCGCTAGGGCGTTTGGCAAGAAAATCGGAATCCTCGTCATTATCTTGGACATGATCAAGACGGTCCTGCCCTTTTATGTGACCTGGGCGATTTTGACATATGTCCCCGCTATTTCGCAGCATATGGTATGGGGAAATGGCTACTTTGCGGCTCCTTTGTATTATTGGGGATCCACCTTGTTCGCCGCAATCGGCCATTGCTGGTCCATCTTCATGAAGTTCAAAGGCGGCAAAGCGGTGTCCTGTTTCATGGGCGCGATCGTGCTTACTTCCTGGATTGAGTTCATCCTCGCGGGCTTCACCTACCTCTTCGTCGCGAAAAAATCCCATTATATCTCCCTGACTTCGATCGTTTCGGCGATCGTGGGCACCGCCGTAGCGTGGATCGTCGCCATTATCGCCATCGCCGTTCCTTGGAATCCACATTGGCTGACTTGGCTCATCACCATTGAGGAAGCGCCCTTCCTCGGCCTTGAGTTCGCAATTGTCAATACATTGGTATCCGTTCTCCTGATTGTCCGTCATCGTTCCAACATCGAGCGATTGAAGCAAGGCACGGAATCCACCAATCCATTTGCAAGTAAAAAATAAGTAATAAGTTAGTAGTTTTTACCCCGTGTTGCCAAAAAGATTGCACACGGGGTTTTGTTTTGATTTACTCGATGGCATCGGTATTTTTAATTGACAAATTTTCTAAATCTCTTTCATTGACATTATTTTTGATGCTTATTTTTATATCGATATTTGAAGTGCTATTTTTCGCGCTACTGCTACCGCCATTTCCCCCGTTATTTAAGCCTTGAAAACACTCGTTAAATGAATCAAGTTTCCACCGTCAATTATCGTCAATAAAAAAGCGGCAGAGTCGCCCCTACCGCTGCTAGTTGAGCCGTTACTATTCGACGGCGAGGATGAAGGGATAGACGGTTTGCTTCCCTTCGATCTCGATGATGTCCATCAAGGGGTATTCCTCGGAGACGAGCTCCCGGAACTTCTCCTTCTCCTCCTCTTTGGCGTCTACGCCATAGAAGACGGTGATGATGGAGTGCTCTTGCATGTCCTCGATCTGCTTCAGCATTTTCATGGAGCAGTCGATCAGCGTCTTGTCCGTCGCCTTCACCGCTCCTTGCGAGATGCCGATGTAGTCGCCTTCCTTGACGGTGATGCCGTTATTGACGGAATCGCGGACCGCGACGGAGATTTCACAGCTGACCGTGCCTTGGATTTGCTGATGGATGAGGTCGATGTTTTCCTCGAGGGATTGGTTCTCGAGGTCGGTCATGCCAAGCGCGCTATAGCACTCGATGGCCGATTTGGTCGGAATGACCACCACGTTGGTGCCCTCGACCATCGAAGCGGCTTGCTTCGCGGTGAGGATGACGTTGCCGTTATTAGGGAAGACGATGACGTTATCCGCGTGGCAATCCTTGATAGCGTTGACGAAGTCCTCCGCGGAAGGGTTCATCGTCTGACCGCCTTTGACGATCTCGGTGACGCCCATATCCTTGAAGAGCTTGGAAATCGAATCCGAAGGCGAAGCCGCGACGATCGCGGAAGGACGGCGCGCCTCTTTCTTCTGGAGTTCCTCTTTTAAGAGGACTTCCTGGTGCTGGATGGACATATTCTCCATCTTGAAGGTGACGAATTCGCCGAAACGCTGGGCATATTCGATGACGAGGCCAGGCGTCTTGGTGTGGATATGCACCTTGACGATGCCATTGGACTCAATCGCGACGATGGAGTCGCCAAGCGTCTCATAATAGGCGATCATCTCGTCGAGTTTGAAGTTCTTCGGACCATCTTTGCAGTTAAGAAGCTGCATGATGAATTCGGTGCAATACCCAAACTCAAGGACCGAGTCGGCGTCGAAGGGAATGTCCCCATCCGTCGCGACGGCGTTGGAGGGTCCGTTGAAGATGGAATCCTCGATTTCTTCGCCGGAAAGCTCTTTGTACATGCCTTCCATAATGGCGACGAGGCCCGCACCGCCGGAATCGATGACGCCGGCTTCCTTCAACACGGGCAAAAGGTCGGGCGTATTCTGGAGCGAACGCTTCATCCTCTTCAAAAGACGGCGGAAGAGTTCCTCGAGGCTTTCGATTTCCTCGATTTTATCCAAAACATAGCTGCAGCCTTCGCGCGCTACGGTCAAAATGGTGCCTTCGACGGGCTTGATGACGGCCTGGTAGGCCTTGGTCACCCCCGAGCGCAGCGCCGAGGCGCATTGTAGGAGGTTCGCTTCGCGAAGCCCATCGAATCCCTCGGCCACGCCCGCGAAGAACTGGCTGAGGATGACGCCCGAATTACCACGGGCTCCAAGCAACATCCCCGATGCGAGTTTGCTCGCGACGTCGGAAAGGTTGTCCATATCGGCTTTTTTGATGGCATTGATGCCGCCGTTGATCGTGGCGGTCATATTCGTCCCGGTGTCGCCATCGGGCACTGGGAACACATTGAGGTCATTGATGGCCTCATGCTGTTGTTTGATGCCGCGGTAGCCATTGCGAACCATCGCGGCGAATAACGATCCATTCAAAGTCTCCATTGGAGAGGGTCCTTTCTTAGTTCCCTAGCAAAGGGAGGATTGAATTAAGCTTGCTTGTTGACGGTGACTTCCTTGCCGAAGACGTAGACGCCGATGGTGCCCGGCCCGGTCGAAGCGCCGACGATGGGACCGATCGGCCCGATGTAGGTTTGAACCTGCGGAGCGAGTTTCAAGATTTCGGCCTTGACGAACTCCGCCGCCTGAAGGGCGTCGGCGTGGCCGATGTAGATGGTCTTGCCCGTGAGGTCTTCGCCAGCCTCCAACGTCGCCTTGACGAGGTAAAGGAGGGAATTCTTCGTGCCTTTGCACTTCTCGATGGCGAGGTTCTGGCCTTCGCAGTCGGAGATGAGAATCGGCTTGACGCCGAAGATATTGCCGAAGAAGGCGCTGGTGGCGCTCACGCGGCCAGCCCTTTTGAGGTAGCTGAGGGAATCGACGGTCGCGAACTGGTTGAAGCGGAATTTGTTCTCTTCGAGCCATGCGACCACTTCGTCCAAGGATTTGCCTTCTTGACGCATCTTGGAGGCGCAGATGGCCATCTCGCCCTGCCCATAGCAGGAGATTTTGGAGTCGAAGGCGACGACTTTGCGGTCTGGGAACTGCTCGCGGAGCCCCTGGGCGACCTTCTCGCCCGCGAGGACGGAGGCGCTCAGCTTGCTGGAGCAGCCGATATAGAGGACGTCGAAGCCTTCCTTGAGGGCCGCGGTGAACTTCTCGACGAAGACGTGATCGGGGACCTGGGAGGTGAAGATGCGGCGGCCTTCGCGCATCACATCGTAGAACTGCTTGAGCGAATAGCCTTGATCGTAGTCGAGCGAAGCCACGACTTCCTTATCGTCGACCGTGACGACCATCGGGCAGTAGTCGATGTCGTACTGGTCGCGAAGATCCTTGGGCAAATCGCCCGTGGAATCGATAAAAATCTTGAATTTTGCCATTGTTCTTTCCTTTGGATTAAAGATTGGAGTTATTCTGCATGGATTTCATGACGGCACGGATCTGCGCTTCGGAGGGCTTGCGGCCCATCTGCATGAACATCGCGCGGATCATCTTCTCATTGATGGGGGGATTCTTGGCCATCTCGCGCTTGATGAACCAGCGGGCGAGGAAGAATCCACCGACCGCGCCAAGGACCAAGGCGGCGATGACGAGTCCGAACCAGCCGCCGTTCCATTCCATGATTAGGCCCTCCCGTCGTACTTGCCCGTGGCGGTATCGACGGAGATTTTGTCACCCTGGTTGATGAACAAAGGAACGCGGATGACCATGCCGGATTCGAGGGTCGCGTCCTTGGAGCCGCCATTGGAGACGGTGTCGCCGCGAACGCCCGGTTCGCAATCGACGACGGTGAGGACGACCTTCGCGGGAAGGGTGACGTCGAGGATCTCGCCTTCGTAGGACATGATGATGACTTCGGCGTTGGGGGCGAGGAAGGGGATGATGTCGGCATAGGTGGTCTTGGCGAGCTCGACTTGCTCATAGCTCGCGCCATCCATGAAGACGAGGGTGTCCTCGGTATCATAGAGGTACTGCATGGTGGCCTTCTCGACGCGGATATCCTCCACGCCATAGCCCGAGTTGCGGGCGAGTTCGGTGATGGCGCCGGTGCGGAGGTTCTTGACCTTGACCTTGGCGACCATCTTCCTCATGGCGGTCTTGTTCAGAAGGATATCGATGACGCGATAGAGGTTGTTCTCATCGATGAAGTAGTTTCCCGGACGGAGTTCGGTAACATTGATCATAATTTAGTTCTCCTTAAAATGTTTCTTTAACGCGTTATGCGCGTAGCGATTATACATCACACGCGAGCGCGATAAAAGGGCGGAAATTACCGCCCAAGATGAATCGCCTGCCCCTATCGGAGGTTCTTCAAGTATTCGTTATACCGGAGTTCGGTGCCGATGGTCGTCTTCGGGCCGTGCCCTGGATAGACCGTGACGTCTTCTGAAAGCGCCATCAGCTTCTTCATACTCGTGGCGAATAGGCGCGGTTTCGCCCCTGGCAGGTCGCTTCGGCCTACGCCAAGATGGAAGAGGGAGTCCCCACTGAAGAGGATCTTATGCTCCGGGAGGTAGAAACAGCAGCTCCCCGCGGTATGGTAGGGAGTATGGATGACATGGAATTCATAGCCTCCAACGGTGATTTCCTCCCCTGCTTCGTTCTTGATTCGATGCGCCCCAACGCGGATTTCGTCCTCATCCTCGCAGCGGTATATCGCGAGTTCACGGCTTAGCTTGAATTCCCTGCCAAAGAGTCCATCGGAGACATTGAGGTACGGGTCGTGGAGGCATTCCTCGTCGTCCATGTGGATGATGACGGGCGCGTCAAAGCCTTCACTTAGGTCGTTAAGGCCCGCGATATGGTCGTAATGCCCGTGGGTGAGGAAGATGCCAGCGATTCCGCTATGGTGCTTCGCGCAATATTCCTCGACGCGGCGGTTATCATTATAGGAAAGGTCGATGATGACGGCGGGCTCCCCCTCCTCGCCGAGGACGTACATATTCGCGAGTTCCATGTCGCCCTTTTTCGTTAACGTCGTGACTTTCATGGATGCGCCTCCTTGGTAAAAATAAAAGCCCCGAAGGGCTTAAAAACGGGAAAACCTGCCTTATTTCTTTTCTTTGTGCAAGGTTTTCTTGCGGCAATGAGGGCAGAATTTCAAGATTTCCATCTTGGTCGGATGGGTCTTTTTATTGCGCGTCGTGTGATAGTTCTCGTTTCCACACTCGGTGCATTTCAGAATCGCTTGTTCACGTTTGGCGGCCATAGTCTCACTTCCTTTTCAGCGCGGGTATCTTATCACAGCCGAAACACGATTGCCACATCGAAATTCATCGCCCTCTTCCCGGTGCCCAAAAAGCGCGACTTCTTCCAGGAATAATTCGGTGTTCCGCTTTCCTTCACGGCCGACGTCATACTACTATTTTGCTCTCGCGACGGGTACAGGAAGATTTTTTCGCGCCCGTTCCCCCGCTTTCGGTTTACAATGGTTGCCATGAGAACACGCACGCAAACCCGCCCCGTCCACCTCGGGGCCTTACGCCTTGGCGGAAACGCCACGCCCGTCATCCAGAGCATGTGCTCGATCAAGACCGAGCGCGTGGAAGAAGTGTCCGCCCAAATCAACCGCTGCGCCGCCTGAGGCGCCCAAGCGATGCGGCTTTCCGTCCTCGACATGGACGATACCGCCGCCTTTTCCGAAATCAAGAAAAGAACCTCCATCCCCTTGATCGCCGACATCCATTTCGACTACCGCTTGGCTTTAAAGGCCATCGAATCGGGCGTCGATGCCGTCCGCATCAACCCCGGCAACATCGGGGAACGGGCCAATATCCAAGCCGTCGTCGACGCTTGCAAGGAAAAGGGTATCCCGATCCGCGTCGGCGTCAATTCGGGCTCCCTCGACAAGGATTTCGTCGTCGGCAAGGAAGTCGTGGCCGCGGAAGCGTTGGTGGCCTCCGCCAAAAAACACGTTGATATCCTCGAATCCATGGGCTTTTACGATATCGTCATCTCCCTTAAAGGCAGCAGCGTCACCGAGACCATCGCCGCCTATCGCCTCGCCGCGGAGACCTTCCCCTACCCGTTGCACCTTGGGGTGACCGAGGCGGGGAATAAGGAAGTCGGTCTTCTCCGCAGCGCCGCCGCGCTTTCCCCATTGCTTCTTGAGGGGATCGGCGATACCATCCGCATCTCCCTCACCGAGCAGCCAGAGGAGGAAATCAAGGCTTGCTGCCGCTTGCTCCATGACCTTGGCCTCTACCCCGACTACCCGACCTTCATCTCCTGCCCGACGTGCGGGCGGACGGCCGTCGACTTGATGCCCCTTGCCGCGAAAGTGCAGCGCTACCTCGAGGAACACCATATCTGCAAGACCGTCGCCGTGATGGGATGCGTGGTCAATGGGCCTGGCGAAGCGCGCCATGCTGATGTGGGCCTAGCCGGAGGGAAAGGGTCCTGGGTGCTCTTCCAAAAAGGCGAGGTCCTTAAGACCGTCTCCGAGGAAGAAGCCTTTGACGAACTCGTTGCCTTGTTATAAAGAAAATGCCGCAGCGATGCGGCTTTTCTTTATAGATGCTCCCGCCAATCCGCTTCATATGCGCCTGAACGAAGCATGGCGATTTCCTTTTTGTATGGTGGCTTCTCCCCCACCCATGGGGTCTCGAGGATGATGGGTTTCTCTTCAAGGGCGGGATGAATGACGAACCAATGAAGCGCCTCGAACCCGATATGGCCGATCCCGAGGTTCTCGTGGCGGTCCTTGTGGGCGCCGCGCGGGTTCTTCGAGTCGTTGAGGTGCACCACTTTCAGGCGGTCTAGGCCCAAAACGCGGTCGAATTCCTTTAGGAGGGCATCCGCGTCAAGGACATCATAGCCCGCGTCATGGACATGGCAGGTATCGAGGCAGACGCCGATGCGGTCCGCGAAGGGGAAACGCGCGATGAATTCGGCGAGGAAATCGAAGGACACACCGATTTCCGACCCTTTGCCCGCCATCGTCTCGAGGCAGATGGTCACATCGGTGCCATCGTGCGCGCATACTTCCTCGAGGCCGAGCAAAAGCGATTCCATGCCATGGCGCTCGTCGTGGCCGACGTGCGACCCTGGATGGAGGACGAGCTTAGACGCGCCAAAGCCCGATGTGCGGCGCAGTTCTTGGATGAGGAAGGATTTCGCGAGGTCGAACGTCTCGGGTTTATCCTTGTTTCCTAAGTTAATGATATAAGGAGCGTGGACGACGATTTTGGATTCGTCGATGCCATGCTTGCTAAGAAGCGCCCTCCCCTCTTCGATGCGAAGCTCGGAAAGGTCCTTGCGGCGCGTGTTCTGGGGCGCGCCGGTATAGAACATGAAAGTGTCGGCGTCATAGGACAAGGCCTCTTCGACCGTCCCAACATAATATTTCGGCGCGGAAAGCCCGACGTGGCAACCGAGGTAGCTCATGCTTTCTTCTTCGCCTTTGCGGCGTAGGCTTTGTTCGTCTGGGCGCGGACTTTTTCCTTGATGGCCTTGCGGCGGTACTTGCCATGGACCTTCTCCACCGCTTTCCGGCGCTTTGCTTTATAGCCTGGCTTGACTTTGTCGGAGGCGGTTTTGGCGCGGGCGATCGAGAGGTCGCGCTTTTCATCCTCAGACTCCTCGTGGCGGAACTTGACGACGCGGCGGGCCAAGATGGAGCTATCGGTGCTTGCGAGTCCATCGCCCTTTAAGGCGTAGTAATCGAACTCGGTGCCTTGGGCTAAAAGAGCCTTCGCGCGGCTATATTCGTCCGCGTTATAGAACACCCAGGAATCGCCGGTTTTGCCAAAGCGTCCGCTTCTGCCGGCGCGATGGTAGTAATAGCTTAGGTCGCTTGGCAAATCGAGCGAGATGACGTCTGTCACGTCCTCGATGTCGATGCCACGGCTTAGCAAGTCCGAGCAGACGACGATCGGGAAGCGGTTCTCCTTGATGAGGCGCAACGCTTTCTTGCGCTCCCTCGCGTCGAGGTCGCCCGAGAACGCGATGGCTTCGCGCCCTTGCTTCTTCAAGTGGGCATAGGCGCTTGCCACGTCTTCCTTCTTCGAGGCGAAGACCAAGGCCAAATAAGGGCGGCGCTCATCTAAAAAGCGCGATAATGCCTCGAATTTTCCGATGTGCTTGATGTCGACGAAATGGTGCTTGACGGAGCTTGCGGTCTTGAAGTCCTCCCCTTCGTAGAGGAAGCGGGCGTCGACGTATTTCTCTAGGTGCTGCTTGAGCCCTTGGTTCAAGGTCGCCGAGAAGACCATGGTCTGCACTTTCTCGGGGAGCTCGGCGAAGATGGCATCGATGTCCTCGAAATAGCCGAGGTCCATCAGCATGTCCGCCTCATCGAGGACGAGGCTGCGGACGCCATGTAGGTCCAACGAGTCTTCCTCGAGCAGGACGTCTTTCGCCCTGCCGGGCGTCGCCACGACGATATGGGGTGGGATGGTTAGGCCCTGCGTGTTTTGGGTCTTCTCGCTCTCGGAGGTGAATAGACGCACCTTGAGCTTGGGAAAGAAGCGCGTGAAGGCGAAGGCGAATTCGTACACTTGGCGCGCGAGTTCGCGCGAAGGGCAAAGGATCACCGACTGCAATCGCGGCAAGTTGAAATCGATCGACTCCAGAATCGGCACGAGGTAGGCATGGGTCTTCCCCGAGCCGGTCTCGCTCTGGCAGACGAGGCTCTTCCCTGAGAGGGCCTTGGGGATGACGCGGGACTGCACGGGCGATGGAGAGAGGTACCCGAGTTTCTTGAGCGCGTTAACAAGTTCGGGCGATAACTGGAAAGAAGCAAAGCTTGACATGTCGGCATTATAGGAAAGATTCTTTCCTTTTGCCACCGAATAAGGCAAATTATTATCGATATGGAAGTCTTACCCTTGCACCCCCACGGCTATTGCGTCGGCGTCCGACAGGCGATATCGACGGCATTAGAAGCCAAAAAGAACTACCCCGACCGCGACGTCTATCTCCTTGGACTACTCGTCCATAACGAAGAGACGATGAAGGACCTATCGAATGCCGGGCTCATCCCCCTCGACGAGCGTGAGAAGTCGATCCTCGAGCACATCCTCGACCGTAAAAAGGGCGACGTGGTCGTCTTTTCCGCCCATGGCCACCCCGAGGCCTACGAGGAACTCGCGAAGGAAAAAGGCCTTATCGTCATCGACGCGACCTGCCGTTACGTGACCGAGAACCTCCTCGCCGCCAAGGAAGAAAATAGCCCCATCCTCTACGTTGGCGTGGAAGGTCACCTCGAATCGGAGGCCTTCCTCGCCAATTGCCCCGAGGCGACCTTCTATGACGTCAAGACCGGCCACGCCGAATTCATGCATCTGCTCGCCCAGGGTGGGAGCCCCACCATCATCACGCAGACGACGCTTTCTTCTTTGGAAGTCGAAAGCGCCCTGAAAGATATCCGCACCCTCTTCCCCCACGCCACGCTTTCCAAGGAGCGTTGCCATAGCACCTCGCTCCGTCAAAAGGCCATCCTGGATTTGCCTGAGGACGTCGACGCGGTCATCGTCTTGGGCTCCAAGCGCAGCAACAACTCGCTCAAGCTCGCCGAACTCGCCAAGTCCAAGGGCAAAAAGGCGTATCTATGCCTCGGCCTAGAGGACGTCAAGGCGCTGCCTCTAGGAAAAGAAAGGAGGCTCGCGCTTTGCAGCGGCGCCTCCACTTCCGATGCGACCTTCGATGCGGTGCTTAGTTATCTCCGCTCGGTTTCTTCTTCGTGCTGAGCTGGCCCGTGATGGCCCGATAAGTCGCTAAATAGGTATCGCGCTTCGACTTGGGAATGTTCTCCATGTTGAGCAAGCGCGATACTTTTTTCTTTTGCGCCTCGAGCCATTCGACGTAGACGGGGTCCTCCCCTTTCATCAAGATCGGCCCAAAGGCGAGCTCGTTGGCGGTATAGGGGGCGGATGGGAAGCCGCGCTCGAAGCGGATGAGAGTGTAATAGAGCTTATCTTCGAAAACCATCCGCTCCTCGGCGATGTGGAAGCCGAGCTCCGTCACTCTTTTGCGCACGGCGATGAGGTCGCGGTGCGGGTCGAGGATGATCGTGCGGATGTTGGTGAGCTTCTCGGGATGCGCCTCGAGGATCTCGCAGGAAAGAAGCCCGCCGATGCCGCATAAGG
>JAFSVB010000006.1 GCA_017450325.1 Bacilli bacterium
CGCCTCCTTGCTTTCCGCGGAGCGCGACTATGTCGTCAAACTCTCCATGAGCGAAGAAGAAGTGCAGGTGTCCTCCCGCTCCGAGCAGACCGGCTCCGCTTTGGAATCCATCCAGACCTTCCAGTTCACCGGCGAGCGCCTCGAGGTGTCCTTCAATTCCCTCTTCGTCATCGATGCGATTAAGGCCCTCAAGAGCGAAGACGTCCGCGTTTGCTTCCAAGCCGAGATGAAGCCCTTTGTGGTGTTGAGCCCCAAAGACGATTCCGTCATCGAGCTCATCACTCCGATGAGAACGTACTAAAAGGAGAAAAGCCATGGCCATCAAGATCGTCCCCGCCCATTTCCGCGTCCGTTGCCCGCGCTGCAAGCTCGAGATCGAATACGATGCCGAGGACGTCCGCGTCACCACCAACGGCGATGCCTTTGTCCCCTGTCCGCATTGCAGCTGCTCCATCGACCACGACCCGAACCACGAAATCCATGTTCCCGAGCCCGAAAAAGACGAGCCGGAAACCCAAGGGCCCGTCGATCCCGCCAATCCGTACGCGACCTGGTAAAACCCATACGAGAAACAAAGGCGGTCCTCGGACTGCCTTTTTCTCTATCCTGCCACCTCGTTTTTACCCCCGTTTTTCTCTTCTTTCGACTCGAAAGGTCATTTTCTATTCCCGTAAGACGAGAATCGCGAAAAATAAGGCAAAAAATCGTTCGAAAACGCTACCTTTCTTTACTACTATGTAGTAAACTTAATCAGCGGAAAAAAGCCGCCTTTTTATGAAAGCGAACCAAACCATCCAAATCACGACTCCTTACATCACCCTCGGCCAGCTTCTTAAGCTCGCGAACGTCATCGGCAACGGCGGGGAGGCGAAATCCTTCCTCGCGACCCATGAGGTTCTCGTCAACGGAGAAGCGGACAACCGCAGGGGGCGTAAGCTCTATCCGGGCGACGAGGTTCGCGTTGGTGGTGAGGCGTTCCTGATCGGGGCATGATCCTCGAGCGCATCGTCCTGACGAACTTCCGGACCTACGAGAAGCTCGACCTCGAATTCGGGGAACGAGCGAACCTGATCCTCGGGAGTAACGCCAGCGGCAAGACCAACCTCGCCGAAGCCGTCTATTTTCTTTCTCTGGCCCGTTCTTGGCGGACCTTAGAGGAAAAGAACCTGATTCAGTTCGGGAAGGAAGAGGCCTCTATTCGCGCCTATGTCCGCGAGGGGACGCTCCACCGCGAGATCCTCATCGAGCTCACTCCCCAAGCCAAGCGCGTCTTCCTCAACGGGAAGCCCCTGCGCCGGCTATCGGAGCTTAGCCGCCTCACGAACGTCTTGCTCTTCTCCCCGGAGGACGTAAGGCTGTTCGAAGGGCCGCCCGCGGAACGGCGGGGGTTCCTGGACGTGAGCCTGTCCAAGCGCAGCAATGACTACCTCGCCTTAATCGGCCGGCAAGCGACGCTGCTGAAATCGCGTAACGCCCTCCTGAAAGAAGGCGCTCGCGATAAGGCCTTGCTCGACGTCTTGACCGACCAGCTCATCGACGTGGAAGAGCCAATCGTCCGCTACCGCACCATGTACGTGGCCTCGCTCAACGCCGTCTTGCCGAAAGTCCTCGGCAGGCTAACGGGCAAAACGGCCCCATGCAGCCTCGTTTATCGAAGCTTCGTAAAAGACGACGGCCGATTCAAAGAACGCGCCAAAAAGGCGTATGCGGAGTCTCTGGAGGGCGACTTGATGCACAAGTCTACCTCCGTCGGCACCCACCGCGAGGACTTCCGCATGAAACTCGGCGACCGCGATGTCGCGGAGTTCGGCTCCCAAGGCGAAAATCGGATGGCCGCCTTGGCCCTCAAGCTCTCCCCGTACTTCCTGATCGAGGAAGAGGAGAAAAAGCCCATCTGCGTGCTCGATGACGTCACGAGCGAACTTGACGTCGATAACGCGGGACGGTTGCTCGCCTATCTCGATGAGCTAGGCCAAAGCTTCCTCACCGCGACGGACCTATCGCTTCAAGGCGCCTCGGTATACGAGGTCGCTGACCATAATGCCAAAAGGAGGAATTAGAGATGGCAGAAGAAGAAAACAAAGTCACCTCGGAAAGCGCGACTCCCGAAGAGGATCGCTTCCAGTACAAAAAAGAAGATGTGACCAACGAGAAGGAGCTCGAGCGCGCCAAAGCGGATTATAGCGCCCAAGACCTCCAGGTTCTCGAAGGCCTCGAAGCCGTGCGTAAGCGCCCGGGCATGTACATCGCCACGACCGCTTCGGCTGGCTTGCACCACCTCGTGTGGGAAATCGTCGATAACTCCATCGACGAAGCCCTCGCCGGCTATTGCAAATCCATCATCGTCACCATTAACAAAGGCGAATCCATCACCGTCCAGGACGATGGCCGCGGCGTCCCTGTCGACATCGTCGCCAAATCGGGCCTCTCGGGCGTCGAGACCGTCTTCACCATCCTCCACGCCGGCGGTAAGTTCGGCGGCGAGGGCGGCTACAAGGTCTCCGGCGGCCTCCATGGCGTCGGCGCTTCCGTCGTCAACGCCCTTTCCACTTGGATGGACGTCACCGTCTGCCGCGATGGCGGGAAGTATTTCCTCCGCTTCGAAAACGGCGGCCACGCCGTCGGTCATTTGACCCGCCTCGGCGATTCCTCCGATCACGGCACGACCGTCACCTTCCAACCCGACCCCACCATCTTCACCGAGACCACCGTCTATGATTACGACACCATCCGTAATCACCTCCGCCAGATGGCCTTCCTCAACGGAGGCATCTCGATCACCCTCATCGACGATCGTGGCGAAGAACCGAAGTCCGAGACCTTCAAGTACGATGGCGGTATCCGCGAATACGTCAAGTACATCGACCAGAACAAGCAATCGGTCAACGCTGAGCCCATCTATTGCCAAGGCGCTGAGGAAGTCACCCTCGCCGATGGCGAAACCAAGCTCCGCATCTATGCCGAAGTAGCCTTGCAATGGACCGATTCCTATAGTCAGGATGGCGTCTATTCTTTCTGCAACAACATCTCCACGAAGGAAGGCGGCACCCATAACGCTGGCTTGCACGATGCCTTGACCCGCGTCCTCAACAACTACGCCCGCAAGAACAAGATGCTCAAGGACGACGAGAAGAACTTCACCCGTGAAGACTGCCTCGAAGGCCTCACCGCCGTCATCTCCGTCAAGCACCCCAATCCGCAGTACGAAGGCCAGACCAAGACCAAACTCGGCAACTCCGAGGTTCGCAAGATTGTCTCTAACGTCGTCGGCGAAAACCTCGACCAATATCTCTTAGAAAACCCGGGCGAAGCACGCGCGATTATCGAGAAGATCCAACTCGCTTCTAAAGCCCGCGACGCCGCGAGGGTCGCCCGTGAGAAGATCCGCAAATCCGCGCTCGAGATTACGACCCTCCCCGGCAAACTCGCCGACTGCTCCTCTAAAGACCCCGAAATTTGCGAGCTTTATATCGTTGAGGGTAACTCCGCAGGCGGTTCCGCCAAAAACGGGCGCGACCGCGAAACGCAAGCCATCCTCCCTTTGCGCGGTAAGATTCTCAACGTCGAGAAAGCCCGTGAAGACCGCATCTGGGCCAACGCTGAAATCGGCAACATGATCACCGCGATCGGCGCCGGCATCCGCGATAACTTCGACGTCACCAAGATCCGTTACCACAAGATCGTCATCATGACCGATGCTGACGTCGACGGCGACCAC
>JAFSVB010000065.1 GCA_017450325.1 Bacilli bacterium
AAAGAGTTGGGACGACCCTGACAATCTTTGTTTGGGAACGCGAAGAGTTTCAACGGCTGATGCTGCGGGCGAGCTTAGCAAGGCGCAGGTCGAGATCGCCTTTTTCCAAGATGGATTGAGCGTCCTCGAAGGAGATGATGTGCATGCGCTTATGGGCTTTTTTGGCCTGATACATGGCCAAATCGGCCAATTTCAATTGATTCTCGAGCCCGATCAAGTCTTTGCCGCCGGGATATTGGAGTTCCAACAAACCGTAGGAAGCGGAGCAGGTGAGGCCTGGGCAATGCTTCAACGCGTTTTCGGAAAGTTCCTCGAGATAGGTTTCGATTTTGGCGATTATGCTTTTCGCGTAAGCGAGGTCGTTGCGCAGGAACAAGATCATGAATTCGTCGCCCGAGCGACGGTAGAACACCTCGTCGGAGGAGGAGATGGAGATGAGGAAGGATGCGGTGAGGGTGAGGACGTCGTCGCCGATCTTGTGGCCGAAGGTGTCGTTGATGTCCTTGAACTTGTTGAGATCGAAGAGGCAGAGGTAGCTGCCTTTGCGGTTCTCGGCGACGTGGCGCTTCATGGTGCGGGCGTTGAACAGTCCCGTCAGCTGGTCCTTGAAACTATTCGCGAGGAGTTGATCGATGCCGAGGAAGCGGAGGTCGTTGCCGAAATAATAGATCAGCATGTTGAGGTAGCCGTCTTCGCAGGAGAGGGCGAGGAAGAAGGAATGGGTGTTCCTCTCGTCCCAAAGGGGCAGCATGAAGGAGAAGCGCCCGCCGGTGGCAATGGCGTTGTTGATGCCGTCATAGATGCTGGCTTTATAGGTCTCGAAGCCGATGCCGATGGAGATTTCGGCATGGGGGTTCATCGCGTCGATGATGTCCTGTAAGGTCTTATAATGCGGGAGGTTCGCCATCTTGAAGTCGCCGAGGAGGTAGTCCAAAGGCGCGTGAAGATAATCGCCTTCCGCGGGAACAGAGAGGGCGATGGCCGCGTGAAGGGACTCCAAGGCGGTCTTCAGATCAGGCTTCATTCGGATATTATCGCTTTATTTCGCGCATGAGTAAAGGCGCGACGCGTGCCTATATAGAAAAAAAGTAATGACAAACATATATAATCTCTCATGAATTATCAGAGCCTTATCAGGCAAGAAGCCCTTTTGTGGCACGATTGTGACGGTCGATGGTGAATAATATGGGCGTCCCTCAAGGAAAAGGAGGATAAAACTATGCCAAAAATCACGAGAGAGAAAATCCAAAAAGCCAAATATACCTCGATGGCGGATCTTTACCGTCAGCTCGACATGATCCCGAACTTCGACGACAAGGTGGAGTTCGCGACCAATTACCTCCTCTCCCATGGCGCCGGCGGCCAAGCCACCGACTATAGCTTCGAGGAGGCCGTCCACCTCGCTAGGCTCAAACTCGTCGACGAATCCAAAAAGCTTCGCGACAAGATCTATAACGACGAGGAAGGACCGGATCCCGCCGACCTCTATATCGACTTCAACGAGCAGGCGGTCAACCCTTACGCCGAAGACGAGAAGGACGACATCGAGAACCAGTTCTTCCTCGGCCATCCTGCCGAATACCTCAAGAGCAAGGCGGAGAAATACATGAAGGAGATCTCGGACAAGGACGTGGAGCTTAAAGAGGAACTCAGCTTCAAGGAGAACTGCATCCGCTTAAGCCGGGAACTCAACCCCCAGAAGTCCATCGGCATCCTCACCATGGAAGAAAAGGGCACGAATCCCCTCGACATCAAGGCCCGCATGGAGGCCAAATACCGCGGCCGCGAGAACTTCAAAGAGATGGAGAAGGTGACTCGTCCGAGCTGGTTCACAAGGACCTTCGGCACCCGTTCCAACGCCGGCAAGAACTTCGACGAGGTCTACGCCGCCTTCAATAACCCCAAGCACGCGCTTTACGGCAACTTGGATGCTTTGGAGCGAGCGACCAGCCAATACCTCGACTACAAGGCTTCGACCCGCTCCGCCGCGGAGAACGCGGTCGGCCTCCGCGTCCGTGAGCCAAAGGAAGGCTTCGCCGAACACCTCCTCGCTTCGATCCGCGAGCAAAAGGCGAACAACGAGGTCTTCAAGGCCATCGTCGGCAAGGCCGCCCGCAAGGAGATGACGGCCGAATCGGTCGAGGCCATCAAAGGACCTGAGCCCGCCGCCGAAAACGAGCACAGGCAAAACCTGATCCTCGATTTAAGCGATGATGACGAAAA
Source organism: Bacilli bacterium (assembly GCA_017450325.1). Taxonomy (GTDB): domain Bacteria; phylum Bacillota_I; class Bacilli_A; order RFN20; family CAG-826; genus Alloenteromonas. The sequence continues at coordinate 2,224 of JAFSVB010000065.1, forward strand.
CCTCAGCGACGACTCGATGGAGGAGGAATCCGAGATGGAGAAAGACCTCGTCAACGACGAGGAGGAGCCTTCCGTCGAGGCCTAAGCCAAGCCTATGGAATCACCCTTGCCCCAAGCGAGGGTTTTCTTTTGACGATTTGTTTCAAAAATTGACAAAAATGACAATATTTGAATTCAAAAATTGACAAACTTGAAGCGGCAGCGAAGGAAAGAAAAGCGCTGGCCGGACTTCCGAAATGCCCCGAGTAGGCTGAAGGACGATCCGTTGCCCGCCTTCCTGATGTAATGGGTGGATAGGCTTTTGGGTGTAGGTGTGGGCTAAAAACCTTTATTCCCTCAAGATTTAGCCCATTTTGCGACATGGAAAAAATATTCTTTTCGGTTTTCTAAACTTCTTGTTCTTTACCGGCGACCATGGGCAACAAGTGGAATAAGTTTCGAATAGTCACATCGACGTTATTGCTTGGGTATTGCGCACCATCAGCCCAAAACCCGTTGATTCAGAACCATCCATCATGTTTTGGAATGCCTTAAAGACGATGGACAAAGAGGCCAAAAAACATGAGAAGGTATGGGCAAAAACACGGAAAAGTGTGGCACTTTTGTGGCACTTTTACGTGTATTCTCTCTCTAAGTCCTTTTTTGGGAGGAGAATTATGAAGAAACCACGAATTCATACTATTGCGCTCGGACTCTCTTTTACGCTGGCTCTTGGCGCCGTAACCACTTTTGCCGCAACCAGTCGCCCGCCGGTGGAAGCCCATGCCGCTTATACGGTCTTAGAGCATGTCGACCTTACACGACTTTATAACGCCCCTTGGCAGGAAGGCAACCGCAACGTCAACCTGACGGGCAGCAAAGACAGCACCCCTTGGCTTTACGCGTCGGGATGGGGCAAGTCTTCAAGCGACCTAAAAGCCAATGAAGTCACCCTTGGTAACTACGGGGCCAGATTGTGGTATACGGGTGGATATGTGACCTTCTCTGTCAATTTGACCGCCACCTCTCAATTGGACGCTGTTTATTTCCAAAATTACACCTTCGATGAAGGCGACAAACAATACGACATTCCATACACCGTTTCCTCCGGCAAGTACATTTATTCCCGTACCTTCAGAATTGGAAATTCGAACTTAAAGCCCTTTTTCCATATGGATGGCGAGGGCAAAAAAGTCACCGATTTCCATTTTTATATTTTATCGGGGAGCGCTTCGGCCTCTTCGATCGTTCAACTGAATACAAATGGTGGAACCGGGGGTACCGGCTGGGTTGAAGCTTCCTGGAATAGCGCCATGCCCGCGATCACCAAACCGACTCGTACCGGATATGTTTTTAACGGCTATTATGATGATCCCTCTGGCGGAACCAAGTATTACAACGCCGACGGCTCCTCCGCCAAGACCTATGCTAGCAGTGATGCGACCACCCTATATGCCCATTGGTCCGAGGCGAAATATACGGTGACCCTTAACAAAAACGGAGGTACCGGCGGAACCAATTCCGTCGAGGCGACCAAAGGATCGGCCATGCCCAAGATTACCAGCTTACCCACAAGGGGAGGGTATTCTTTCGCTGGCTATTACAGTGCCACCTCTGGCGGAACCAAGTATTACAATGCCAATGGCACTTCGGCCAAAAACTTCGACAAGGACGCCAACACCACCCTCTATGCCCAATGGACCGCGAATGAATACACGGTGACCTATAATGCCAACGGCGGAACCGTGTCCCCGGCCTCTTTCAAATATAAAACCAATAAAAACACCACGACCTCGACCGCGCAAAACTTCACTTTGGCGACGCCCACCAGAAGTGGTTACACCTTTAGTGGCTGGACGACTTCCAAAACGGGTACCTCCATCGCCAACAAGACTGCTTTGACGATCAATGGCAACACCTATGACAATTTCACTGTCACGGCCACTTGGAGCGTGATCCCTTATACCATTTCCTATGATTTGGATGGTGGCACCGTCTCTGGTACCAACCCCACCGAATACAATGTCGAAACCGCGACCTTCTCGTTGATCAACCCGACCAAAGTCGGCTATGACTTCGTCGGTTGGACCGGTTCGAATGGCACGACGCCCCAAACTTCGGTGAGCATTGCCAAAGGCAGCACCGGCAATAAGACCTATACCGCCCACTGGAAATATAACACCAACGTGCAATCCTTCCTTGATAAGGTTGATGCCATCGGTGAGGTTTCCTATGGCGCAAGTAGCACTTCCAAAACCGACATTAACGCCGCCATGAATGCCTACGCCCTTCTCTCCGATGGAGAAAAAGCGCTGACGGATGTGGTCGCTCGCCACGCGGTTTTGGACAAAGCCGTTGACGACTACAATGCCTTAAAGTCGGCCGCCATCGCTGGTTATGTCGCCAAAGTGAATGCCCTCGAGGAAGAAGCCCAAAACGATCCTAGCAACGTTAAATATAACGAAACCTATGAAGGGATGCTAAAAGGCATCCGGGATGCTTATGCCGACTTAGAAACGGCCGAACTCACCGATGAGGCGATCGTGGCCGCTCACGATGCGTATGTTCCTTATCAAGAAGCATACGATTCCCTTGTCAGCGGTGCGCAGCAAGCATTTATCGATAAGGTCAACGCGATTTCCACCGCCGCCGAAGGCGATTATGCCAATGTCGAATATAATGAGGACTTCCGTGCTTTGATCAATGCGGCTAAGGAAGCCTATGCTGCCGTTCGCGACGCCGATAAAGGCGCCACGGATGTCGTAGCCAAGAAAGCGGAACTAGACACCGCCGAATCCACCTATCTCGCCGGGGCCGCGAGCTATGCCGCCTCGGTCAAGGATTTGATTGCCGCGATCGAACCCATCGCCGTCGATACCTCCGTCTCCGATGCCGCCATCGCCGCTGCCCGCGACGCGTTCGACGCTCTCTTCGCCGAACAAAAGAACGACCCCACCTTTATCTCTACCAACATCCCCAACTATCAACGACTCCTCGACGCCGAAACGGCGGACCCCGTTGCTAAGCAAATCTTAGCCATCGGCGCCTCCTCCGAAAGCGATTTTGCCGATAAAGTCGCTGCCGCCCAAACCGCCTATAACGCTCTGACCGCGGACCAAAAGGCCCTTATTTCCGGAGCCGTCTCCGGCATCCTCTCCGATGACGTGGCCGCCCTCAACGTCATGAATCTCATCGATGCCATCGGCGACGTGGCTTATACCGCCGAAAGCAAAGGCAAAATCGATGCGGCACGAAACGCCTATGACGCCTTGACCACGGGCCAGAAAGCCCTCGTCGTGAATCTCGACGTCCTCACCAAGGCCGAAGCCGATTATGGCGCTGTCAAAGCGGTGGTCGACGAAATCAACGCCATCGGTGACATCACCTATGATAACGCCTCCAAGGCCAAGATCGACTCCGCTCGGGCAAATTATGAAGCCCTCGCCGACGACCAGAAGGGATTCTTCCCCGCGGAAGTCTTAACGCTACTTGAAAACTACGAAAACGCCTATTACGTAATGGGCAAGATCGTCGCGATCGGCCCGGTCGAAAACACGCCTGAAAGCGTGGCCCTCGTCGAAGAGGCGACCGCCGCCTATGACGACTACAAAGACAAAAGCTATGCGCAAAACCTCTTGGATCCCGCGATTTCAAAAACCTTGATGGATGACCTCCAAATCGTGAACGCCATGGAGAAAATCAACGCCATCGGCGAAGTCGCCTATACGCCCGAATGCAAGGCGCTCATCGACACCGCGAAATCCGCTTACGATTCCCTAACTCCGGCCCTCCAAGCCCTCGTTCCCAATGCCGACGATCTCGCCAAGGCTTATGCCGACTATAACGCCGTCGATGCGGTGGCCGAAGAAGTCAAAGCCATCGGTGACATCACCTATGATGATGCCTCCAAGGCCAAGATCGACGCCGCGAGGGCAAATTATGAAGCCCTCACCGCCGACCAGAAGGCCATCTTCCCCCTCGAATGGCTTGAAAACTATGAGGGTGCCTATGCGGTCATGGGGAAAATCAAAGCCATCGGCCTACAAGAGGATACCCCGGAAAGCAAAGCCCTCGTCGAAGACGCCAAAGCCGCCTATGACGCCTATAAAGACGCCCATGAGGAGAATCGCCTCAATCCCGATTATGAACAAGCGTTGCTCGATCACGTGGCCGCTCAAGAGGGCATCGACAAGATCAACGCCATCGGCGAACTCGAATACAACGAGGCCTGCAAAGCCCGCATTGACGCCGCCCGTGCCTATTACGACACCCTCACTGAGCCTCAACAGCTCAACGTCGCCAACTGTGACGAACTCCTCAAAGCCGAAGCCGATTTCGCCGCCGTCAAAGGCGTTGCCGATGAGGTGGATGCCATCGGTGACATCACCTATGATGATGCCTCCAAGGCCAAGATCGACGCCGCTCGGGCAAATTATGAAGCCCTCACCGACGACCAGAAGGCCTTCTTCCCCCTCACTGATTTAGAAGCTTATGAAGCGGCTTATGCGGAGATGGGTAAGATCGCGGCCATCGGCACGTTGGCCAATACCCCCGAAAGCAAAGCCCTCGTCGAAGCCGCGAAAGCTGGCTATGACGTCCTTTCTGAAGGACAGAAAGCCCACCTTGACCCCGCTTATGAGAAGACCCTTCTCGACGATTACGCCGCGATGCTCGCCATGGAAAAAATCAACGCCATCGGCGAAGTGGTCTACACCCCCGAATGCAAAGCCAAGATCGATGCCGCCCGCGCTGCTTATGACGCCCTCTCCGCCGATCAAAAGGCACTCGTTCTCAATTATGAAATCCTTACCAAAGATGAGGCCGACTATGCCAAGGTGACCGCTTCCGTCGGTAAAGTCGATACCATTGGGAATATCACCTACGATGACGCCTCGAAAGCCAAAATCGTGGCCGCCCGTGCCGAATATGAGGCTCTCTCAGCCGACCAAAAGGCGTTCTATCCCAAAAAGACCTTAACGGCTTTGGAGAACTACGAAAGCGCCATTAAGGCCCTTGAGAAAATCTCCTCCATTGGCCAAGTAGGCTATGACTCTGATTCCCAGCAACGCCTTGAAGAGGCTAGGGCCGTCTATGATTCCCTTACCGATGAGCAGAAAGCCCTCGTTCAAAACGCGGACCTTAAAAAACTGACCCAAGGTGAAGAATCCCTTCGGGAACAAAAGACCACCGGAACGGTGCTCTCCTCTATCTTCCTTGGCCTCTCCGCCATCGCCTTGGTTGCCGGCGTGATCTTCCTTGTCCGCCTGTTAAAGAAGAGCCATGGTCAGGGTGGTGCCCAAGTGAAATCCATCTCTATCCTCCCCCTCATTGTCTTGGCCAGCTACTACGCTAGCGGTGCCTTCCTCGCCCTCTATATCGTGGCTGGACTTGCCCTTGCCGTGTGGATTGCCAATCTCGTGATTGCCCTTCGCCGGAAGAAAAGACAACCCGTGACTGCGACTGGACCCGTCCAAGAAGAGGCGACTGCCCAAGAATCGGTTGTTTCCGCTGAAGCGGTTGTCCCCAGCTCCCAAATTTTCGCAGAGCCCGTTGCTAATAGCAGTGAGGATGAAGAAGAAGTTAGGACCGTTACGGATGAGAAAGGCAACATCTTCCAGATTCGTTACGTCAAATCCTTCCAAGCGAAGCTCTCCCAGTCTGACGACACGGTGAAAAACTACTACAGCGAACTGAAAAACCACGCCCTCTCCTATAAGAAGGCCAACTCTCGCCTTTCCTGGCACTTCGACTCGATTAACGTCGGCCGGGCCGCCGCCCTCAAATTCGCGATCCGTGGCAAGACCTTATGCGTCTACCTTGCCTTGGACGCGGACGATTATGCCGAGACCAAGTACAAGGTCAAAAAGGCGGAGTCCAAGAGGTTCGAGGACGTCTCCTGCCTCTACCGTATCAAGAACGACCGCAGATGCGGCTACGCCAAAGACCTCATCGATGCCGTGATGAAAGCCATCCCCACCGAGAAGGGCAAGGAATCCAATGAAGACTTCCGCCTCCCTTATGAGGAAACCAAAGCGCTTCTTGAGAAAGGCTGGATTAAAGAACTCAAAACCCAAGTGAACGCTCCGAAACCGGAAATCCACTCTATCACCGTCGAAAAGGCCGAAGAGTTGATGAGCGATGAAACGGCGGAAGCCTCTATCGAAGCGGACACCGCCCATCATCATCGTGAGGGTAAGAAAGAAATCATCAACATCGATACCCTCTCCCAAAACTACCAAGATGGTGACACGGTTACGCTCGATTCGTTGATTGAGAAAGGGTTGGTTCCTGCCAAAACGGGTTATGTGAAAGTCTTGGCTCGCGGCACCCTCGACAAAAAACTTATCGTCGACTTAGATGAATTCTCCCTCCAGGCGGTCAAGATGATCGTCCTTCTCGGGGGACATGCGCAGAAAATCGACTAAATAGCATCGCCACCGGGGTAACCTGGTGGCTTTTCCTACACTTAGAGCCGAGGAAATAGTTTCCCTCCTATGAATAATCCGTATCAAGGGTAATATCCCTCTCGGATTCCCGGAGAGAGGCCATGGCCTCGGCTTTCCC
>JAFSVB010000007.1 GCA_017450325.1 Bacilli bacterium
CGCTCTGTTAAAGATAAGTACTGATTGTGATATGATGGTGTAGCCAAAACAAACCAGCTCAGACCGATTTCCAGCGCAAGGAGGGTCCGCCTCCTGCGCCAGCATCATCAGGTTTGTTTTGGCGAATGGGTCTGGGCGATACTGGCGCAGGAGGCGGTTGTCTTTTTATGGAAGCCAAGGAAATCGAGAGGTTCGTCGACTCGCTGTTCGAGGAGGACATCGCCATCCTCAGGCGCATACTCGAGCTCAGGAAGCCCAAAGGCGTGGACGAATACGCCGAAAGGTCCGGGAACGGCGCCCCGGTTTGCCCCGAATGCGGGAAGCCAATGACCCGCAACGGGAAGAGGGAGGGCCGGGGGCAGAAATGGATATGCCTGGAGCACAAGGCCACGGCGACAACCAGCGGCGGGACGCCTTTCCGCCACTCGCGCCTCGCGCCCGGCGTTTTCCTCAAGCTGATCGCGGCCGAGATCAACGGATTCACCCTCAGGGACGCCGCGACCATCTGCGGCGTCTCTGCGCCGACCGCCTTTTACGTCAGGCAGAAGTTCCACGCCGCGCTGTCCGAGACCCTCTCGTCGGCCGCCCTCGTCGGAAGGGTCGAGCTCGACGGGAAGGAATTCCGCATCAACCTGAAGGGGACCGAGCCGGATAAAATGCCGAGGAAATCGAAGAAAAGGGGCAGCGGATCGAAGGAGACGAAGCACAAGGTGCAGGCGATCTTCGCCATAGACGAGAACGACAGCATGGTCGCCATCGTGACCGGAAACGGGGCGGAGGACAGGGCGAAGGCGGACAAGATGCTGCCTCATCTAAAGGGGTGCAAGACCCTCGCGACCGATGGGAAGTCCTGCTACATCGGCCTTTGCGAGGATAACGGGATGGCCCATGAGACGGTGAAGTCGTCGACGCATTCGGGCGAGCGCGGGGAGACGATAAACGAGGTCAACGGGATGATGTCCGAGTTCGACCTCTGGTACAGGAAGTTCAGGGGCGTGTCGGTCAGGCATCTGCAAGGGTACCTGGACGCCTTCATCTTCTTCAAGCACCTCCGTTACACCAAGGAGCTTCTCGACAGGCCGGGGGCGGCGATGGAGGAATTCGCCTCCTCGAAAGTTGTCATAACGTGCAAGCAGATACTCGAGAAGGCAATCCCAATAGACCTATACGACGCCTATGGCGATTACCATTACGGGATATTTGCGGATAAATAAAATCAGTACTTATCTTTAACAGAGCGTAAATTTGCAAATCGAATTAGGTCCGTTTAAAGCGTTAAGGCCGTAATCGCCTTTATGATGCAAGAAAGCAAATTGGTTCGTTTAAGCAATCGTTATCGTCCCACTGGTCATCGATACGTCGATTTCGGCCTTTCCGTCCCCGAACTTATATGTGTCGTTTGAGAATGTGCCTTCCCTGTTCGTTTTAACCGAACCCGAGGTCTTGCTGATCTTCACGGTTCCACCCTCTCCGGGAAGTGCCATATCCACCTTACCACTAGTTAGGTGCAGCGACGATTTTTCAATGGACTCATAGCCTATATTCGCGGATCCGCTAGTCATGTTCATATCGAATTTTGTCGCGTTTACTTTGGCAAAGGAGACGTTTCCGCTTGTCAAATTGGCTGTCCCACGCCTCATAAAACCACTTCCACCAACATGTACCGCTTGCTTTTTCGGTCATAGATGAGTTCATGGACGGAATCGAAATTATAGAGATAGGCTTTGATTTCCTGAATATACCTCCAGAAATTCAACTCCGAGATCTCCAAATCGCTTAAAGCATCCTCTTTCGTTATGTGGCCCTTTTTCAAAAGCGCATCGAAAATATAGAGCAAAGCCTGTGACTTTCCGACTTTCATGCCCTTATACCTCTCTTTCCAGAAAGGTGCACCCAATTTGTCGACGCCTCTATTATCCATTTCCCAATGCCGATAGGGTCTCAAGCCATCGAGTGAGAATTAAAGAAAGCTGTAGATTCAACTTCATTTTTCTTTAATTTCGCCTCAATCGCCTCTTTTTCCGCTAAAGGGCAAAATTATCATAGGAAAATAGACTATCTTAATTTGATAGTTCGAATCATGTCGGATATCAAATGGTCTTTGGTAATCGTTTAAACGGGTTTTGCGGGGTTTTCGAAGCTTTAGACACCCCAATAAATGGGACAGGAGGATGGGTTCCAAGAGGAGGACCACCCGTAAGGTTTATAGGAGGATTCGCAGTATATGGAAAGAGCGCCATCGCCAAGGAAGGCATTGGAGAGGATGGTATCCACGTTAATAGGGATATGGATGGAGGAAAGGGAGGCGCAGTGGGCGAAGGCGTATTCGCCGATATAGACCATGGAATCGGGAAGGGCGAAGGAGGAGGAGCCCGCCCCATAGAAAGCGTTATGGGCCACGCCCATCACAGGCACGCCCGATACCATGGATTCGAGCGTGACCGAGGATGGGTTATTCCTTATTGCGGTGGCGAAATAACCTTGATTTATTTCGTCTCCCGCGTTGACGTATGCGACGTTCCCAATTCTATAAACGCCCGCCCCAATGCTATAGGGGACAACGGGCTTATGTTCGCTGTTCCATTCTTGTCCAAATAATGACGAGTCATAGTCTCCTTGGAAAAGGATGATGAGCTCATCGCTAGATCCGACAAAGGCGTTGCTTCCGATGCTGTCCACTAGGTCAGAGAGGTAGACAAGCAATAGGTTTTCGCAGTGGGCAAAAGCCCCTTCTCCGATTTGGATGGTCCCTTCCGTTTCCGGGCGGAGGTTTATGGCGGTCAGTCCGCTACATCCTGAGAAGGCATAATCGCCAATCTTCTCTATGTATGAGGGGAAGGTAACCCCCGTGATTGCGGCAAATGAGGAGAAGGCGTTATCCGCAATCTCGGTCACCAAACATTCGTCGCCACCTAGACTGATCTTGCTTGGGATTTTCAAAGTGCCGGTGATGGCGTTAGAGGACACTCCCTTCACGCGAGCCCTATTTCCGCTAAGCTTGGTGAATTCCAGGTAGGGGTAATTGTAGGGGTCAAGGGCGTTATATTCGAATTTGGCGTAGATCGTTATGCTACCCGCTTCGATCAAATCGCTACCGGAGATGGAGGAAATAGGGGTCTCTTTTTCCTTATCGCTATACCAAGAAACTAAAATAAAGCCGTTTTTGCAGGGATTTTGAAGAATAACCGTGTCATTAACGGTGATAGAGGATGGGTTGTTCTCGTTATTTTCCCCATCATCGAGGACATAGTGGATGGGATAGGAAATGGCTTCGTATTTGGCCACAAGGACCACGTCTGTGGAGAGGGTGTATTCACTGAGATAGTCCCCGTTTTCGTCCATAATCCATTCCCCTCCGATTTGCCAGCCTTTGAAATCATAGCCAGGCTTATTCACGTCAAAGAAGAGGCAGGAGTCCAATGTCTCTGCCTGGACTGGGCCTTTATATGAATCCGAGGTCCCTCCGTCTAAATCAAAATCGATTTGATAAAGAGTGGGAGAAGGAGTGGAGGGTTCCTCGGAGGACTCTTCGCTTGAGCTTTCCTCAATTGAAGACTCTTCACTTGAGCTTTCCTCAATTGAAGACTCTTCGGCTGAACTCTCGCTAACAGACGATTCTTCGCTGGAATAAACTTCCGATATTACTTCCATTGAGCTTTCTTCACTGGATTCAAGGGATTCAATGATGGGTCCGGAACTTTCAGGGGAAAGGGGTTCGCTTTGCGTGGAAAGCGGACTGGATGAGGACAGGATGGGTTTTGATTCCACACTTTCTTCGTGCGGTTCCGAAACGAAAGAAAGACTACTATCGGCAATAGGTGGTGTGCCATCTTTTTCGCGCCTATTGCTTAAACCGGCTGCGATCCCAATTGCGGTTGAAGCGCTGATGGTTACTGAAAGAAAGATGATTAAGGGCATCAACCAGCCGGGTTTCTTTGGTTTTCCGACGAGCGTAGAGGAAGGATCTTCGACTGACGCTATGCTAGGGCGTACTGGAGGGGCACAGAAATAGAACTCGTCATAACTAAGGCCGAATAGATTCGACAAAGCTTTGAATTGCTCTAAATCGGGGAAGGAGGAGCCTTGCTCAAAACGGATAATAGCGTTCGTCGGAACGCCTATTCTCTTTGCTAATTCAGCCTGGGTCAGACCCTCTTTCTTTCGTAGGCTTCGAAGAAAAGGGCCGAAGGAGGCTGGGTCGAATTCCTTGCTCTCGCAGTTCTCGTTTCCTTTTCTTTCCTCTCCTAGCAACAACCCCTCTAGGTCCAATTGATACAAAGAGGCGAGCTTGCCCCAGACCGGCATCCCCGGCGCGCCTTTCCCTTTTTCCCATAGGGATATCGTCTGGGTGGAATACCCCAAGGCTTCTGCGACCTTCCCTTGGGAGAGGCCAAGTTGCGTTCTTCTATTAGCGAGAAATTCCCCGGTCATGGCCAAATTATATATCTTTAACCGCCCTCCGCTTACGGTGGTCGCTAAAAAACAAGGCATATCGAAGATAAAAAACTTTCAGACTTCCTTCCATTTTTCTTGGGCCTATCAAAATAAGATAGGAAAGGGGGCTATCTTATTTGAAAAAAGGACACATGCATATGAATCGATCCAAAATTATCCCCCTATTCCTCCTTCCTTTAGCCCTATTTTCCTGTGCCTCTCCCCAGGTTGCCTCTTCTAGTACGGGCAAAAGCGAACCATCGATAACGGTTTCCTCTACCGATAAGACGGGAAGCCAGCCTTCGTCTGTTGCTTCGGCGGATCAAAGCATTTTGGTGAAGGAAATTACCTTAAACAAGACATCTATCACGTTGCAGGCCGGGCAGAATTTCGCTCTTGTTGCGACAATCTCCCCCGCCAATGCGACCAACAAGAAGTTGGTGTTTAGCTCGAGCAATAAGAAAGTCGCCACCGTAAGTCGGGATGGTCGCATCTCGGCCGTATCCGAGGGGGATTCCATCATCCTCGTGGCAAGCGAAGATGGTAACGCCAACGCCTCTTGTTACGTGCATGTCGAAGGAAGTGTCGCGGCCTCATCCATTTCTCCTGCGACTCAGGAAATCTTGGTGCAGGAAATTACTCTAAACGAGACTTCTGTCACACTGCAGGAAGGAGAGAGCTTTGACCTAGTTGCAACAATTTCCCCCGCAAACGCAACCAACAAAAAGCTGGTGTTTACCTCAAGCAATACGGAAGCCGTTACCGTAAGTCAGGATGGTCGCATCTTTGCGGCATCTGCGGGATATTCTCTTGTCATCGTGCTAAGCGAGGATGGTAACGCCAGCGCCTCTTGCTACGTCCGCGTTCAAGGGATTGTCGCGGTTAGCGGGGTTAAACTCAACAAGTCTTCCGCGACCCTAGAAGAAGGCAAGACACTTCAATTATATGAGACGGTCTCACCTTCTGATGCGAACAATAAGCAGGTCTCGTGGACTTCGAGCAATCCAAACGTGGCTGACGTTAGTTCCTCTGGCCTAGTCTCGGCCCTGAGCGTTGGCAAAGCGACTATCACCGTCACCACCGCCGACGGGGGATTCACCGCGACCTGTGCAATAAGCGTGGTGGAGAAGGAAAATTTCTCCTACGTGGTCGGAGACACCGCTTTCTCTCTTTACACAAAAACTTCCACATATTCTAGCTCAACCTATCTTCACATCGTTACCCCTATAACCAACACGGGCAACGTAAATATTTACCTTAATTCCGCCAGCTATGATATCTATGACGCCAACGAGAACCCGCTGATGTCCATCAACCAGTATTACTCCAAGGAGACCCCGAGCATTTTGGCCCCGGGGGAAACGGGATATTTCACCATCGACAAGACCTATGATTCGGAAGTTCTAACTGGATTGAAAATCGTCGATCACATCACAATCACAAACGCAAAAAACTACAAGACCAAGCGGTACACTCTTTCCAATATTTCCTTCTCAATAGACAACTATGGCTATTTAAAAGCGACAGGAAAGGTCAAAAATGAAACTGACGAAGAGGGATCAACGATCGACTCCATCCACATTGTCCTATTTGATCAAAACGGGAACTATCTTAATACTTTATCTTGTTTGCTTCCGGCTGAACTCGCCACAGGCCAAGAGGCAATCTTTCAGGCAACCACCTTATATCTTTGTGATATCGCGGATGTCAGTCAGATTGGAAACTACGTCGCTTGTGGAGAGTTCCGCCAATTAGTATTATAAAGTTTGGTTAGAGCCCAATTATTTAAAAAACCTGCAAATCCTTCTCCATTTCTTACATATTAAAAGGCAATCTTGTTGTCTTTTGTTAGCGCAAGGCATCCGACCTTAATCTTATTACCAAACACATCAGTTCTTTCAATCCTTAATTATGTCCTCGATTGATTGATAATCGCGGTAATTCTTCAAAAAAAG